>JANXXR010000505.1 GCA_025350525.1 Deltaproteobacteria bacterium | reverse complement strand
GGGCGCCTACGTCCCCGCGCACGAGCTCGCCCACGCCTCGCTCAACTACCTCGACGAGTACGTCGAGGCGGGCTTCGAGGAGCTGTCGCTGAAGCAGATCGACATCGCCACGCCGCTGGTCCTGATGGACGGAAGCTGGGGCGGCTTCATCAACGCGATCTCCGATCTGCTGGGCGTCTACGACTTCAACATCAGCGAGATCCTCTCCAACAACGGCAACGACAACATGGCGACCGTGCCCGGCGTCAGCACGGTGTGGACGCCCAACTACGCGCAGCAGTGGTACGGCTACGAGGGCGGGATGTTCTTCGGCCGCGGCACCTGGCACATGGCCGGCTCCAATCTGATGAACGGCAACAACGTCATGCGCGGCTGGGACGACGGCTTCGCCTACGCGCACTCGCCCTCGCAGCAGCAAGTGGTGGACAACGCTTTCGACGGCGGAATCCGGCGCCCCAACGATCGCCTGCGCAACGCCGGTCCGCGCAACGGCTGGCCGCTCGCGCTGGGCTCGACCACGCACGTGATGCTCTTCGACGGCGACAAGAACCACCACTTCCACCCGACCCAGGCGTACTATCTGCAGGTCGGCTGGTACGACCGGCAGTGGAAGACCTGCTGGTGGGGGCCGTTCCCGTACGCCTGCTACAACGACGTCTGGCAGACGGCCGGCAACTGGATCTACCCGGAGTACCGCTCGATCAGACTGCCGATGTCGTCGCTCTACGGCCTCGCGCGGCTGGCGCAGCAGCTGGTCTGCGCGGCGGGGGTCAACGAGGTGCCGTCGTCGGGCGGCGGGACCATCCGCCTCTGCGACCAGAGCCTCGACACCATAGCCAACAATTTTTTGCCCACGCTCAACTTCCCGGTGCCCTACCAGGACGTCGGGGTGCCGGCCTCGCAGTGGTTCACCACCTATTGGTGGCGCTTTGCCACCTGGAACGGCGCCACCAGCTCGGGCTACACCGGCTGGTCGAGCTTCTACCGCAGCTTCTGAGGGAGGCTGGAAGACAACCCCGTGCCGTGGTAAGCTGAACTCGTGGCGCATCCTTCAGTCGTCCGCTTGACACCAGATTGCCGCGTCAGCGTCGACGGCAAGAAGCTCGCCGTCGACCTCGACGCCCGGCTCACCCGGGTGGAGGTGGACCTCGACGTCGACCTCTTCGGCCAGTGCGTGCTGGTCTTCAACGACCCGGCGCAGAAGCTGATCAACGGCACCGACTTCCGGAGCGGGACGCCCGTCAAGGTGGAGATCGGCTTCTCCTCCAAGCTGCAGAAAGTCTTCGAGGGCGAGGTGGTGGCGCTCGAGCCGCAGTTCCGCCGCGACCTGCCCACGTCCTTGCGGGTGGTCTGCCAGGAGAGCCTGCACCGGCTGGCGCTCTCGCAGATGACCCGCGCCTTCAACAACGTCGACGACGGGGAGATCGTGAAAAAAATCGCCACCGAGCACGGGCTCTCGGGTCAGGCGCCAACGGGCACCAAACAGCACGTGCTGCAGGGCAACGTCACCGACGCCGTCTTCCTGCGGCGCCTCGCGCAGAAGCACGGAAACCACCTGCGCATCGAGGGGAAGAAGCTGATCATCGGGCCGCCGCCCAAGGGGGCCCAGTTGACCATCGGGCCCGGCGACGGCATGCGCAAGGTCAAGGTCCGCATCCAGGCCCAGGACCAGGTCGGGGAGATCTCGGTCCACGGTTACGACCCCAAGACCAAGCAAGAGATCGTCGGCAAGGCCAAGGGCCAGGGCGTCACCGGCGAGGGCACGAAGAAGTACGGCAAGGGCAAGACGCTCTCGTTCGCGGGCCAGGAGCACCAGCCCAAGGACCAGGCCACCGCCGAGTCGATGGCCAAGGGGCGGATGCGCAAGCTCGCCGAGGGTCACGTCGTCGCCAGCGTCGAGTCGATCGGCGACCCTGGCATGCTGCCCGGCGCGACGGTGAAGCTGGAGAAGATGGGCGCGGACATCGACGGGAGCTACCGCGTCGAGAAGGCGCTGCACCATTTCAGCAAGCACGGGTACTTCGTGAAGTTCAGCGCGGTACGCACCGCCAAGGCGCAGCAAACGCGCCCGGCCGCGCCGCCGCCGGGACGGCCGCCAGCTCAGCCGCAGCCGCAGAACGCGCCTCCGTCGCCGGCGCCGCCGCAGATCATCGCGGGGCAGCGCATCGAGGTGAAAGTGCTCGACGCGATGGGCAAGCCGAAGCCCAACTTCTTCTTCCGGCTCGTCAAGCAGGGCTCGCCCGAGCAGGCCGGAACGACCGACGCCGAGGGCTACCTGCGCGTGACCGTGCCGGCGCCAGGCCAATGGAAGCTGCTCTTCCCCGACGTGGACGGCTCGCAGCAGCAGCAGGGGAGCTAGGTGCCCGACCCCACTCCGTACGCCGTCGGCGGCATCGCGGTGTCGGCCGGGTCCACGCTGACGGTGCAGATCCCGCCACGCGTCTTCCTCGGCCGGCTCACCGGTTTGCTCTTCGACACCAACAAAACCTTCCTCCTCGCGCGCTCTCTGAAGGGCATCAAGGGCCTCAAGCGATTCTTCGACGCCCACCCGGGAGCGCAGGTGCTGGTGGTCGGGCACACCGACACGGTGGGGGCCGAGCAGAGCAACCTGACGCTCTCGATCGAGCGAGCGCGATCGATTGCGGCCTACCTGAAGGATGACGTCGACACCTGGATGGAGTTCTATCCGGGCCGTACCGGCTCGGCGCACTGGGGCACGGTCGAAGATCAGCACATGCTCTCGGAGCTGGCCGACTCGTCCGGGGCGAAATTCTACACCGGCGCAATCGACGGCAGCCCCGCTTCCAGCCGGGAGGCCGTGCGCAGGTTCCAGCAGTCGAAAGGGCTGAACGCGGATGGCGAGGCCGGGCAGCGGACGCGCAAGGCGCTGGTCACCGCCTACATGCAGATCGAGGGCACCACCCTGCCACAGGGGACGGTGCTGCAGACGCACGGGTGCGGGAAGTTTCACCTCGCTGTGCCAACGCCTGACCAGACCCCGGAGCAGCGGAACCGGCGCGCCGAAGTCTTCTTCTTTGAGTCGCGCATCGACCCGCCTCCGCGGCCGCGCTGCCCGGCCCCCGGCTGCCCCGAGCAACCCCAGTGGTTGCGCCGCACCGTGCAGACGTTCGACCTGGAGCACGCGCCGGGGGCGCTCGAGGTGACGGTGCGCGACCCGCAAGGCCAGGTTGTGGCGTCTGCGTCGGTGCACGCCAGCGGGCCCTCGGCCGCGGACGGCCAGACCGACGCTGCGGGAAGCGTGCTGTTCTCGGACCTGATCCCCGGCTCGTATACCGTCCTCGGGCAGAAGCAGGGGTTTCGCGACGGCACCGCCTCCGCGCAGGTATCCGAGAGCGCCTCCCCCGCCCTTGCGCCCGCGGGCACGGCGGTGCAGTTGCAGGCCGCGCCCGGCGACCTGGTGGTCACCGTGCGGGACCCCTCGGGCGGCGGCATCGCGGGCGCGCTGGTGCTGGTGCAGGACTCGACGGGCGCCTCGGTAGGCAGCGCGCCCACGGCGGCGGGCGGGACCGTGACCTTTCCGGCGCTTGCGGCGGGTAGCTTTTCGGTGGGCGCATCCGCGCCCGGCTTCTCCGGGCAGACGGTGACGGCGCAGGTCCTGCCCAACCAGACCAACACCGCGCAGGTGACGCTGGCACGCGCAACCGGCAACCTCACCGTCCACGTGGTCGACAACCTGGGCGGCGCGCTCGTCAATGCCTCGGTCTCGGTCGCGCCCGCCAGCGGGACGGCGCCCCCATCGCAGAGCACCAACGCGCAGGGCAACGTCATCTTCAATGGGCTCGAGGTGGGAGCCGCGCAGATCACCGCCGCCTTGCAGGGCTTCAGCGCGGGGAGCGGCTCGGCGACGGTGGTGGCCCAAGGCAGCGTGACGGCCAACATCACGCTCACCGCCAACACCGCCACGCTCGACGTGCACGTGACCAACTCGGTCGGCGGCGGAGATCTGACCGGCGCGCAGGTGGCGCTGGTCGGTCCGAGCGGATCCTTCAGCGCGACCACGGCCGCCGGCGGACTTGCCCGCTTCAACGCGCTGCCGCCCGGCAGCTACACCGCCACCGTCACCCTGAAGGACTTCGCGCAGGGCACCGGGACCTCGCAGGCGCGCATCAACCAGACCAACCTGCTCAACGTCGCGCTCACGTCGTCGGTCGGTAGCCTCCAGGTGTTGGTGCAGGACAACCTCGGCGCGGCCGTCACTGGAGCCAGCGTGACGCTGACGCCGGCCGCGCTCACCGCACCCGCGAGCGCCGACACCGATGCGCAGGGGCGCATCGGCTTCACCCGAGTGCCGGTGGGCAGCGTCAGCATCCTGGTGCGCAAGACCGGCTTCCGGGACGGCACCGGCACCGCCGCCGTCCTCGCCAACGGGTCGGCGACCGCCACCATCATCCTGCAGCCGGCGGCGGTGGCGCTAACCGTGCGCGTGGTGAGCAGTGCGGGCGGCAGCAACCTCGCCGGCGCGGCGGTCAGCGTGTCCGGTCCCACCACAGTCCAGGGTCCGACTGACGCGAACGGTTCGATCACCTTCAACCTGCCGGTGGCGACCTACCAGGTCTCCGCGAGCCTGGACAACTTCACCGCGCCCGCCGCCCAGTCGATCACGCTCGGGACCAGCCAGACCAACGCCCTCACCATCACCCTCACCCCCAAGCCGGTCACGGCGTCCGTCAGCGCCCTGCCGCTGGTGGTGGTGCTGAAGAAGCACAACTGCAGCCCGGCCCGCACACCGGTCCGGTTGGGCATCGCCGGCACCTTCACCGGCATCGGGACGGGGCGCTTCACGAGGTCGCTGAACACCGTGAAGTTCTTCAACCTCGCGATCAACGGCATCGAGGTCGCTTTCAACGGCGACAACGTCTTCACCGCAGCCCAGCTCACCGCCGGAGTGACCCTCTTTGCCGAGGGAGGCGCCGTCAGCACCTCGCAGCAGGACACCGACCTGCGCCTCGAGCTCTTCGTCGGCACCAATGCGTTCGGCACTCCGGCGGCCGGCAAAGCCACCTGCCTCGATCTCACCGTCGACCTGTTCCAGAGTCGCGCGTCGCGATCGGACCCGGCCGCGATGGCGGCGAACGCGAAGACCGACCGCGGCCGCTTCGTTCATCTCCAGGATCCGAACTTCCAGC
>JANXXR010000496.1 GCA_025350525.1 Deltaproteobacteria bacterium | reverse complement strand
GCCCGTCCGCAACTTCTC
The DNA here is from genome assembly GCA_025350525.1 of Deltaproteobacteria bacterium. Classification (GTDB taxonomy): domain Bacteria; phylum Myxococcota; class Myxococcia; order Myxococcales; family 40CM-4-68-19; genus 40CM-4-68-19. The sequence goes on along the minus strand of JANXXR010000496.1, from coordinate 14,806 downwards.
TGGTCCGGGCAAGAACGGCCGAACAACTTCCCACTGCTCGTCCGTGAGGTCCATCGCAACGGTAGATCACAAACTGGATCTGCCGTCGATCCCCTCGACGCGGTTATGAGATGCGTTCTAGTCGACGCGAGCGACGCGCACCAGCAATCGCGAGGAGCAGGTCGCGCCACACGCTGGAAGGACTCGCGTCGCAGTTCATCCGCCGGCGCAGCGGGCGCCGGCGGCGCGGGTCGTTCGAGTTGGAGCAGAGCGCGCAACAACTGCGGGCCAGCGACGCCATCGCGGACGCCCTCGAAGATGTGCCCGGTAGAGGCCCCGGCCGCGAATGCGCGACTCGCCGCCGCGCCGTCGCTCTGCGGCCTCGCCTCCTGACTGGACCGAGGCTGCGCGATGCAGGGGATCTCGGGCCGGACATCGAGCGGTGGAAGAAGGGGCCCGCGCGGATCTGCGGTGCGAGCCGCACGCCGGCCCAATGCGCTTGATCTCCGCCGAAATCGCCGCATGCGGCGACTGGCCCGAACCTCGTCTACTTCACCTGGCTGCCGACCACCGTCCGCGGCCGCTTCCTTTATCTCGACGTTCGTCATGGACCTCTGGACCACCGTGTCGTCGGCAGGGAGGTGCACGAGCGCGAGAGCGTGGAGGCGCCGCCGCACTCACGCTTCCTGGTGAGGATTGTGATTGCTGGGAGGGGCGGACTGGCCTCTGCTGGAGTCCGAGCCATTGCATCGCGAGCAGAGCCGCGCATCGGCCTGCCCGTTGTCGAACTGCATGACCAGCCCGGGATACGTTTGGATAAAACGCTTTCGCGACGCGGGCCACGAATGCGCTCGGACAACGGGCCACGCCGGACTTGCGGCAGAGCTCGCTCATCTCGATGGCGGCCCCTTCCGCTTCGTTCCAGCGCCGCTCCCACTCCAACACGAGCTCACTCGCTCCTTCATCGCATCCGTCGCTTTCCAGGGCATCGCAACGTTGTCTGCGCTGTCGCCGTGCCATGGGGCCGAGGTGGAAAGGATGTCGGCGTGCTGACGTGTAAAGGATCTATCTGGTTTGGACCGTGTCAACGATGTCCCCCTGTTGCACCCCAGTTGACTCGGGTGGACTAACTATGCTAAATCAAGAAGGTGAAGCAGCTTGTATTGCCGCTCAAGACTTGGGGAAAAAAGCGCAAAGGCGCGGGCCGCCCGCCCACCGGCGCGAAGGCCGGAGTGTCGCATCTGAAGCGCGCCCGGTTTCCTGAGCGGCACCCGGTGCACGTCACGCTGCGGACGCTGCCCGCCGCCGGATACCTTCGCGGCGACCGGCGGTATCGGGCCATCGTCGAGGCTCTGCGCGAGGCGAAGGAGCGGCACGGCCTGCGGGTGATCCATTACTCCGTGCAGGGTAATCACCTGCATCTGCTGGTCGAGGCCGGCGGCGCCCAGAGCCTCGCGCGCGGAGTGCGGAGTGCAGGGGCTCTCGGTACGGCTGGCGCGGGCCCTTAACGCGGTGGCGCGGCAAGGTCTTCGCCGACCGCTACCACGCGCATGTCCTTGCCTCGCGCCGCGAGGTGGCGCGGGCGCTGCGCTACCTGCTCGAGAACTTCCGCCACCATCTGCGGGAAGACATGGCGCCGCGGGGCGAAGATCCCTGCTCCTCGGCGGTGTGGCTCAAAATTCCGCTGACGGACGACGCGCCGGTAGCGCGACCGCGGACCTGGCTGCTGCGGCACGCGCGCGACGGATAGCGGCAACTGAGAGACGCGCAGCGAGATCTCGCTGGGAGGAGGACCCCGGCTCGCCCAGCGGCCGGGGAGTGGTACGAGGGGCGGAGCCCCTTGTACAGCGGAGCGGGCGCAGCCCGCGCAGCGCCCCAAAAGAAGAAATGCCCGTGCTTCCCCAGGACCGTCTCGTGGTCGCCGGCGAAGTCCTCCAGGCACGGCGCGAAGGCCGAAGTGTAGCATCTGAAGCGCGCCCGGTTTCCCCAGCGGCACCCGGTGCACGGACGCTGCCCGCCGCCGGATACCTGCGCTGCGGCCGGCGGTATCGGGCCATCGTCGAGGCGCTGCGCGAGGCGAAGGGAGCGGCACGGCCTGGTCTGCAGAACAGCGGGCCACTTGATCGGGCGTGGGGCGGAGCAGCGCGGAGCCCCTGTCCCGCGGGTCTGAGCACCGCGGAGTCCCCTGTGCCGCGGAGCGTAGCAGCGCGCAGGGCCCCAAAGATCACAGCACGCCAGTTCGAGATCACCGATCGATCCTGCACGGTGTCACCGCGGGCGCCATCTCCATTTCGCCCCCGCCCAGCGTGACCTGAGCCCATCCGGCCCGCAAATCTCACTCGCTTCCCCCAAAGAGCGGAGAATAGTTCCGTCTATCGACCCGACCGGCCGCCGAGGTCTAAAGGTCGCGGGTCAAGGCGACGAGGCGGCATTGGTCGGCTGCAGCTCGTCGGGCGGGAGCTCGAAGGCTCGCAGCTCGTTGAGGGGCGCGAGCTGCGCCACCTGCGGCCAGAGCACGGCGACGAGGCCGACGATGAACAGCGTCCCAAGGCCCCCGCCCACCACCGAGCCGATGGCGCCGAAGAGCGCCGCGGTGGCGCCCGACTCGAAGGCGCCCAGCTCGTTGGAGAAGCCGATGAAGACGTAATGGATGGAAGACACCCGGCCGCGCATCGGGTCGGGCGTGAGCGCCTGCTCCAGCGTCAGCCGGATGACCACGCTGACGTTGTCGAAGGCGCCGGTGAGGGCGAGCGCCGCCATCGAGAGCCAGAAGTTGCGCGAGAGGCCGAAGACCAGGGTGGCGAGCCCGAAGCCCGCCACCGTCCAGAGCAGCACGCGGCCGGGCTGCCTCCAATGCGGCAGCCGCGTCTGGATGAGCGCCATGCTGAAGGCGCCCATCGACGGCGCCGCCCGCAGCCAGCCGAGGCCGGTCGGACCGACGTGCAGGATGTCCTTGGCGAAGATGGGCAGCAGCGCGGTGGCGCCGCCCAGCAGCACCGCGAAGAGGTCGAGGGTCATCGCCCCGAGGAAGGCCTTGGTGCGGAAGATGAAGCGCAGCCCCGCCAGCGCCTCGTGGACCGAGGCGGCCTTGCCGCTGGGCAGAGGCGCGATGGCGGGCAGGGTGAAGAGCACGCCGACGAAGAAGAGGTGCGCCGCGGCCGCCAGCGCGTAGGTCAGCGTCTCGCCGCCGGTGAAGGCGATGAGAAAGCCGCCCAGGGCGGGGCCGGCCATCGACGCCAGCTCGAAGCCGCTCGACATCCAGGCGTTGGCGTTGGCAAAGAGCTCGGGCGGCACCAGCTGCGGCAGCATGGCGCCCACCGACGGCGAGCGGAAGGCGCCCGCGACGCCGGTGCCGAAGAGCAGCGCGTAGATGGCCCAGAGGGGCCCGCCCGCCCACGCCACCAGCGCGAGGCCTGAGGCGCAGAGGAAGAGCAGGGCGTGCGCGGCCGCCGCCAGGTTCCGGCGGGGGACCCGGTCGGCGAGCTGTCCGGCCGGCAGCGCGAGGAGCACCACCGGGATGATCTGCACCAGGCCGACGAGGCCGAGCGCGAAGGCCGAGCCGGTGCGGTCGTAGAGCTGCCAGCCCACCGCCACCGAGAGCATCTGCGCAGCCAGGGTCGAGAGGAGCCGCCCAGCGGCGAAACGGCGGACGGCGGGGATGCGGAGGGCGGCGGTCGAGTCGGCCATGTGGCTTTTACTCCTGCCACAGAAAGGGCTGGCCCGTCCGCTTACGGCGCCGGGCGGCGCGCCTCTGGCCCTTTGCGGAGCGGGTCGGGCGCGGCGAAGCCGGCCACCAGCTCGCCAGCGAGCCGCGGGCGGGCGCCGCGCTTGATGAAGTCGTTGCTCTCGCGCCGCCGGGGATGGAGCAGGTCCAGCCGGGAGCGCACGATGCCGCGGCCGGCGCGGTGCACGAAGGTCACTTGGGGATAGCGGACGGAATCGACGATGCCGACGTGCGTGAAGCCGCGCCGGCTGGTGGTGTTGCGGAAGAAGACCAGGTCGCCCGGCCGCGGAACCTTGCGCAGCGCCCGCCGCGCCGCCGCCAGCCGCCGGATGTTTGTGACGCCGTTTTCGCCGGGCCGCGCGGGAAGGGTCGAGAGGTCCACGCCTTCGCGCCGGTAGATGAGCCGCGCAAAGCCGGAGCAGTCGTCGTTGGCCGAGCGCTCCAGCTGGCGGACGGAGTCCAGTCCGGCCGCCTGGTGCGCGCGGTCCGCGATGCGAGTTCCCAGCGTGGCGACGATGAGCAAGGCCAAGGGCATGCAGGCGACAAGCTGCTCACCCGCCCGAGAGTGTGGAACTCTCGACAGCTCGCCCGCAGCCCGGCCGGGCTGGCAAGCGCTCGCGACGCTGCGCGCTTGTCGGACCCCCGTGCTACCAACGATGCATGCGCTGGGCGATGGGCGACGGGACGGGCAGCGAGGCGACGGCACAGGGCGCGCGGCTGGCGGCCATGGCCGGGGTTCCGGCGGCGGTGGGGCGCCTGCTCTGGGCGCGCGGCTACCGCGACGCCGAGGCCGTGCAGCGGTTCCTCGAGCCCAGGCTCGACCAGCTTCCCGATCCGTTCGGCCTCAAGGGCATCGAGCCGGCGGTCGAGCGCATCCGGCGGGCGCTGACGAGCGGCGAGAAGATCTCCGTCTACGGCGACTACGACGTCGATGGCGTCACCAGCACCGTGCTGCTGGTCTCGGTGCTGCGCAAGCTGGGCGGCACGGTGGACTTCTACGTCCCCCAGCGCCTGACCGAAGGCTATGGCCTCAACACGCAGGCCATGGAGAAGCTGGCCGCGCGCGGCACCCGCCTCGTGGTCAGCGCCGACTGCGGGGTCACCGCCGTCGCCGAGGTCGAGGCCGCCGCCCGCCTCGGCATGGACGTGGTGGTCATCGATCACCACACCGCCTCGCAAGATCTGCCCAAGGCCGTGGCCATCCTCAATCCGCACCAGCCGGGCTGCACCTTCCCCGGGCGCGAGCTGGCCGCCGTCGGCGTCGCCTTTTTCTTGATAGCGGCGCTGCGCAAGCGGCTGCGCGAGGCGGGCTGGTTCGCGAGCGGAAAGTGCGCCGAGCCCAACCTGCGCGAGCAGCTCGACCTGGTGGCGCTCGGCACCATCGCCGACGTGGTGCCGCTCACTGGGCCCAACCGCATCCTGGTCCACTTCGGCCTGCGCGAGCTGGCCAAGGGCGCGCGGCCGGGAGTGCTGGCGCTCAAGTCGGTGGCGCAGCTGGCGGGTGAGATCACCGCGGGCGACGTCGGCTTCAAGCTGGGCCCGCGCATCAACGCGGCGGGGCGGCTCGACGATGCCTCGGTCGGCGTGCGGCTGCTCCTCAGCGAGGACCTGCGCGAGGCGCGCGCGCTGGCCGAACAGCTCGACCGCGCCAACGCCGAGCGGCAGGAGCTGCAGGCGCGCATCGTCACCGAGGCCATCGAGATGGCGGCGCTTCTGGGCACGCCCGAGCAGCGGCGCAGCATCGTGGTCTCGTCCACCGGCTGGCACGCGGGGGTAGTGGGCATCGTGGCCGCGCGGCTGGTGGAGAAGTTCCACCGGCCGGCGCTGGTGCTGGCCGAGGAGGACGGCGTCGCCAAGGGCTCGGGCCGCAGCGTCGAAGGCTTTCACCTCTACGATGCGCTGGCCCGCTGCTCGCGGCACCTCACCCGCTTCGGCGGCCACAAGCACGCGGCGGGCGTCACGCTCGAGACCTCGAGCATCGCCGCCTTTTCACAGGCGCTTGAGGCCGAGGCCCGCAGCAAGCTGGAAGCGGCCCAGCTCAGCCCGCGGCTTCGCATCGACACCGGGCTCTCCCCGGCGGAGATCGGCATGGGCCTCGCCGAACAGCTTCGCCGCCTCGCGCCCTTCGGCGCCGGAAACCCGGAGCCGGTCTTCATCTGTTCGGAATTGACCGCGCACGAGGTCCGGCTGCTCCCCGACAAGAAGGGCGCGGGCCCGGGACACTTGAAGCTCAAGCTGGGAGAAGCGCGCGGCCCGGGCGTCGCGGAGGTGGACTCTCCGGAGTTCGACGCCATCGGCTTCAGCCTGGGCGGCACCTCGCTGCCGGTGGGCGCGCGCCTCGACGCCGCCTTCCAGCTCTCCATCGACAGCTGGAACGGCGCCCAGCGCCTGCAACTCAAACTGAAAGACCTGAAAACCTGAAAGACCTGAAACCTGAGACTGCGCGGCCCGCAACCGGGCGGACCGCGCGCCCCCCCAAAGCTGGCCCTAGGCGAGCCCCCACTTCACCTTGCCGTGCGTGAAGAGCGCCCCGGCACGCGCGGCTTCCTGCATGCGGATGCGCTCTGCCGCCTTCTCGAACTCGTGCTTGCACTTGTTCGAGCAGAAGAAGTAGCGGCGCTTCTTATATTCGCTGCACGGCGTCCGCTCCCCGCCCTGCACGGACACTCCGCAGATGGGATCATACGACCGGCCCTTGATCTTTTCGCCCGAGTTCACTTTCCCGCCCCCCAACCTTGACCCAAAACCGGAAACCGACTCAACCGCACCGGAACCAACGTCCTGCAAGCGCAACGCCGCACTTGCGCACACGGAGGCGCCGCGTGTGGTGCGCGAAACCCTTCCTCGTGTGGGAATTCTTGTGCACACTGCGGGGCGCTTCGGGCGCCTCGCTGCGGATGATCCGCGGGGCGGTCCGCGCGCGCTCGCCCATCAGCTCCGACGGCCGGGTGCGGGGCGACTCCATCGCCACCTGCTGCTGCTGCTGCTGGGACTGGGGCGGCTCGCGCAGCGCCGCCTGGGCGCGCAGGAGGAGACCGGCGCCCAGCAGCATCGCGCACGTCATCTGCCCGGAGAGAAACATCCGACTCATGACGCGGACAATTGCAACCGCAGAGCCAACCCATGCATCCGTCCGGGGCGCCCCTGCACTCGCTCGCCTGCTCGCAAGCACTTGCATTTCATGCTAACCGGAGCGCCCCCTTCGCCTGCCGGAGCGACCTGCGTGGCCGAATTCATCCGCGACCTGAAGCGCACCCACTCCTGCGGCGAGCTGACGTCAAAGGACGCCGGCCAGGAAGTGGTGCTCTTCGGCTGGGTCCACAACCGCCGCGACCACGGCGGCGCCGTCTTCATCGACCTGCGCGACCGCGCCGGCCTCACGCAGGTGGTCTTCGAGGCCGACGCCGGGGAGGAGATGCACGCGCTCTCGCAGGAGCTGCGCTACGAGTACTGCGTCGGCGTGCGCGGCAAGGTGGTCTCCCGCGGCGGCAACGTCAACCCGCGGCTGGTCACCGGCGAGATCGAGGTCCACGCCGACAAGCTCACCATCTTCAACCGCAGCGAGACGCCGCCGTTCCTCATCGAGGACAAGATCGACACTGCCGAGGAAAAGCGGCTCCACTACCGCTACCTCGACCTGCGCCGCGCGCCGCTGCAGGCGACGCTCATGAAGCGGAGCAAGCTCAACCTCGTCACCCGCACCACGCTCAACCGGCTCGGCTTCCTCGAGCTGGAGACGCCGTACATGGTGAAGTACACGCCGGGCGGGGCCCGGAACTTCCTCGTGCCCAGCCGCCTCAACCCCGGCAAGTTCTACGCGCTGGCCGAGAGCCCGCAGCTCTTCAAGCAGCTCTTCATGGTGGCGGGCTTCGATCGCTACTTCCAGATCGTCAAGTGCTTCCGCGACGAGGACCTGCGCCTCGACCGCCAGCCCGAGTTCACCCAGATCGACGTGGAGATGTCCTTCGTCACCCAGGACGACGTCTTCTCGGTGGTGGAGGAGCTGGTGACGGCGCTCTGGAAGGAAGTGCTGGGCGTCGAGATCCCGCGGCCGTTCCCGCGCATGCCCTTCGAGCAGTCGATGCGCAGCTACGGCAACGACAAGCCCGACCTGCGCTTCGAGATGCAGCACGTCGACCTGACCGCGCTGGTCGTCGAGCACAAGGGCGCTAATGTGCCGATGTGGAGCTCGCTGCTCGAAGAAGAATGGACTGTTGAGAGAGCCCCGGGTCCCGAACTCCTGCCCGCGGAGACGCGAACTCTCGCGTACGCAATGAAGGCGGGGCAGATCGTCAAGGCCCTGAAAGTGCCCGCCAGCGCCAACTTCAGCCGCACCGAGACCGACAAGCTGGAGGAGATCGCCAAGGGCATGGGCGCCAAGGGCCTCGCCCGCGCCAAGGTCTCCGAGACCGGCGATTGGACGCAGAGCCCGCTCGCCAAGTCGATCACCCCAGAGGCGCGCGCGGCCATCAACGCCGCCTGCGGGGCCAAGGCGGGCGACCTCCTCCTCTTCCAGTTCGGAAAGGAGGCGATGGTCCACACCGTCCTCGCCAACCTGCGCCTCCACCTCGGCAAGAAGCTGGGCCTCATCCCCGAGCACGGCCCGCGCGACCCGCAGCAGCCGGGCAGCTGGAACTTCCTCTGGGTGGTCGATCCGCCGCTCTTCGAGTACGACGAGGAGAACCACCGCTGGGCCGCCGCGCACCACGCCTTCACCCGGCCGCACGACGAATCCATTCAGTATCTCGAAACCGATCCAGGCAAGGTGCTCTGCTACCGCTACGACCTGGTGCTCAACGGCTTCGAGATCGGCGGCGGGTCGATCCGGCTGCACGACCCGCAGGTGCAGCAGAAAGTCTTCGCCGCCATGGGCATCTCCAGCGAGGAGGCGGAGCAGAAGTTCGGCTTCCTGCTCCAAGCGCTGCGCTTCGGCGCGCCGCCGCACGGGGGCATCGCGCTGGGGATGGACCGGCTCGCCATGCTGCTCTCCGGCGCCGAGTCGCTGCGCGACGTGATCCCCTTCCCCAAGACGCAGAAGGGCACCGATCTCATGACCAACGCGCCCGGCGACGTCGAGCCCGCGCAGTTGAAAGAGCTGAACGTCGCCTCGACCTTCAAGCCGCCGGCGTGAGCGCAAACTCCAGTGCCAGCGCGGTCCGGCCGCGGCTCTCCGGCGCGCGCCTCTTCCTCTGGACCGCGGCGATGGTGGTCGCGGCCGGCCTGGTCGTGCCCCTCGCGGAGATCCTGGGCGACCAGGTGGCCGGCACGCTCTGGAATGCTCTCCGGCTCTCCTCTCCCTGGCTCTCGCAGGCGGGCGCGCTTTGCGGCGGCGTCATCGGCGGCGCGCTGGTCGGCCTGCTCCAGTGGGCGGTCCTGCCCAGGGTCCGCGCTCGCTTCATCGCCATCGCCGCCGCCGCCGGGCTGGGCGTCGCCGTAGTATATTTAGTATACCATCCGCTGACCGTCATCGCCGCGCCCGTCGCCGCCGCGCTGGCCGCGGTTGCGCAAGGCCGGCTGCTCCCGCACCCCGGACAGCGCTGGGTCCGCGCCCAGACCGCCGCCGCCGCCTGGGCCGCGATGGCGCTCCTGCTCCCCTTCCCGCGCTGGGCCGCGGCCGTGCTCATCCTCGGCGCGGCGCTCATCTCCGCCTGGGGCGCCCGCGAGGCCTTCGCGTGACCGGCCCGCTGCCGGCTGCCACCGCTCGCGGCAAGTCGCTGCTCAGCGCCCTCGAGCAGTCGGGCATCGCCGCCTCCTGCGACCCAGCCGACCTCTGGGCTGCCTCGCGCGACTGCTGGCCCCGCGCCTTGCTCTGGACCAAAGCGGGCCTCTCGCCGCATCCGCCCGAGGTGGTCGCCTGGCCGCGGGATCCGGAGCAGGTGGCGGCAGTGATCCGGCTCGCGGTCGAGCGGCAGACCTGCGTGGTGCCGATGGGCAGCGGCAGCGGCGTCTGCGGCGGATCGATCCCGGTGCGGGGCGGCATCGCGCTGGATTTGAAGAAGCTGGCCGCGCCCCTGCGCATCGACCTGCCGTCGCGCACGGTCGAGGTCGCAGCCGGAATGATCGGCGCCCGCCTGGAGGAGTTGCTGCAGGAAAAGGGCGCCACGCTGGGCCACTTCCCGTCTTCGATCCGCTCGGCGACGGTGGGCGGCTGGCTCGCCACCCGCAGCGCCGCACAGCTCTCGACCCGGTACGGAAAGATCGAAGACCTGGTCATCGCGCTCGAGGCGGTGGACGGCACCGGCCAGGTCCTGCGCACCTTGGACGGCCCCAGCGCCGGCCCCGACCTGACCCAACTCCTGGTCGGCAGCGAAGGAACGCTGGCGGTGATCACCAGCGCGCGGCTGCGCATCTGGCCCCGGCCCTCGCGGCAGTGGCTGCGCGGCGTGCGCTTTCCTTCGCTGCAGCACGGCTTCCGCGCGCTGCGGGCGGTGATGCGGTCGGGGCTGCGGCCGTCCTTCGCGCGCCTCAACGATCCCCTCGACACGCTGCTCGCCGGCAAGAGCGCGCCGGCCGTGCCGCAGCCCCTCAAGTGGGTGGCCTTCGGCGCGCAGGCAGAAGCGCTGCGGCTGGCGCTGCGGGCGCCCTCTATCCTCAACCGGCTGGTGGACGCGCTGCCCAGATCGTCGTTGCTGGTCTTCGGCTTCGAGGGAGATCTCGAGGACGATCTGGCCGAAGAGGGCGACGCCGCGCTGGCGCTCTGCGAGGCGGAGGAGGGCGAGAACCTGGGCTCCGCGCCGGCCGAGCGCTTTTTGGAGACCCGCTACCAGCCGCAATTCCAGCAGGCGAAGCTGTTCGCCGCGGGCGCCTTCGCTGACACGTTGGAGGTGGCCACCACCTGGGACCGCCTCGACGCGCTCCTCCTCGCCGTCCGTCACGCGGTGGCCGGCCTCGCGCTCGTCCGCGCGCACTTCTCGCATGTCTACCTCGAAGGCTGCGCGGTCGAGTTCAGCCTGGTCGGCCTCGCCGGCCAGAGCTTCGAGGATGCAGCGAGCGGCTCGCGGGACGACGCCGAGCTCGATCTCGAGGAGGGCGAGGCCCGCTACGACGCCTGCTGGAAGGCCGCGCTCTCCGCCGCCGCCGACGCGGGCGCGACGCTCAGCCACCACCACGGCGTCGGGCTCGCACGGCAGATCCTCATGCCCCGCGAGCACGGCGAAGGCATGCGGCAACTGCGCGCCTTGAAGCAGGCCTTCGACCCGCACGGCGTGCTCAACCCCGGAAAGCTGCTCCTGTGATCGACCGCCTCCGCCAGGATCTGGGCGCGAGCGGCGCCGCCATCGTCGAGGAGCCGCAGGGCGGCTACCGGGTCACGCCGCCCAGCATCGCGTCGCTCGGGCGGGCGGTGGCGGTGGTCCGCGCCTGGAAGTTGCCGCTGCGGGTGCGCGGGAGCGGCGATGCGCCCGGCAACGCGCGCGGCGTGCTGCTCGACGTCGGCTCCCTCGACCGCATCGCCTCGGTGGACGGCGGCACCGGCATCGTCCGCGTCGAGGCCGGCTGCAACGTGGCGGCGCTGGAGGCGGCGGCGCGCAGGGCGGGGGCGACGCTGGGGCCCCTCTTGCCTTCGGTGCGCGCGGGGTCCGTGGGCGCTTGGCTGGCAGGTCCGACCCGCGGCGAGCGCGGAGTTCCGGGTGCGCGGCGCGAGACGGCGGCGCTAAGCGTGACCGCGGTGCTGGCCGACGGCCGCCTCGCCGAGAGCCGCGCTGCTCCGCGCTCGGCCACCGGACCGGATCTCGATCACCTGGCGCTGGGCGGCGGCGGCCGGCTCTGCGTGGTGGCGGCGGCCTGGATCCGGCTCTTCCCGGTGTCGCCCGCGCTGGCTGCGTCCTGGACCTTCCGCTCGCTGCCCACCGCCGTCGCGGCGCTCGAGAAGCTCTGCCTCGAGCGATCGGCCCCGGCTCGCGCCCGCATCGTCGGTTCCGGGGACGGCGCGCGGCTGGCGATGGCGTGGGAAGGCCTCGAGACGGCGCCGATGGAGCGCGATCGGTCGGCGCGGATCCTCTCGGCGCTGGGGGCTTTGGCAGAGTCGGATCGGGGCGCGAATTACTGGCTGCGCGAGCCGTCGTCGGGAGATGCGGTCGAGGTGGACGCGCGCTGGGCCAGCCTGCGCGGCTGGTCGCAGCAGGGGGAGCTGCAGTTCTTCGGAATGCACGCGGGGGGCGCCTTCGCCACGCTGGCGCTGCCCGACGCGCGCGGCGCGGAGGAGGCGGCGGCGCTGGCCCGGGCCGCGGGCGCGCGGGTGATCGCGCCGCGCCGGATGCGCGACGCAGGTCCCGGCTGGGAGGCCATGGGCGCGGGCGCGGTCTGGCGCAGGCTGGTCGAGGCCCTGGGCGTCGAGGAGGCGCCGTGACCCGCGCGCAGGAGCTGTGCCTCGCCTGCCCGAAGATGTGCAGCTACGCCTGCCCGGTGAGCGACGCCACCGCGCGCGAGGCGCTGACGCCGTGGGGCAAGGTCTCGCTGGCGGCGCTCTCGGGACGGTCGCCGGACGCCGCCGCGGCGCTGGCCTTTGCCGGCTGCACGGGCTGCCACCGCTGCGCCGTCTCCTGCGCCCACGACAACGACGTGCCCTCGATCCTCTACGCCGCCCGAGCGGCGTCGGTGCGGGCCGGGGTGGCGCCCGCCGCGTGGACGGATCTGCCGGCGCGCTTCGCCGCGCGGGGCCACGGCGAGAGGGAGGATCTGGCCGCGGTTCACGCCACCCTGCGGACCGGCCACGGCGAGGCGCTGCTCTTCGCCGGCTGCGACGCGCTCGCGCAGGGAGGAGAGGAGGCGCGCGACGCGCTCTTCGTCGCCAAGGAGCTGGGCGCGCCGCTGGGTCTCGTGCCCGAGGGCGCGCTCTGCTGCGGGCAGAAGCTGGTCGAGGGCGGCCACCCCGAGCTGCACGCCGCCCACCTGGGCCGGGTCCGCCCGCTGCTGGTCAAGGCGCGCAAGCCGGTGCACCTGATCTTCCTCCAGCCGGGCTGCGCGCGCTCCGTCCTCGAGAGCTGGGGCCTGCCGGAAGGATCGCGCGTCGAGCACATCACCAGCTACCTCGCCGCCGCGCTGGCGGCGCTGCCCGAACGATTGCGCCCGCCGCCGCTCGACGAGAGCCTGGTCTGGCACGACCCCTGCGAGCTGGCGCGCGGCCTGCGCGAGCTGACCGCGCCGCGCGCGCTGCTGGCTGCCGCGGTGAAGGACTTCCGCGAGCCGTTGCGCTCGGGAATCGACACCAGCTGCTGCGGCGCGGGCGGCCTCCTGCAGCGGACGCTGCCCGAAGTCGCCGAAAAGCTCGCCGCAGAGCGCCGCGCCGAGCTGGGCGCGGCGGCCGCGACCTCTGCAGCCGCCGCCTCTGCGCCCGTCACCCTTGCAGCCGCCGCCTCCGCGCCCGTCACCTCCTCCGCGCTCGTCACCTCGAGCCCCGGGTGCGCCGCCGCCCTGGGCGCAGCTGAGGTAGTCTCCGTCCTCGCACGCTGGCTCTCGCAGGGGACCCGCCCATGAAGCCGTTCATCGTCGTCAACCCGCGCTCGGCGGGCGGGGCCACCGCGCGCCACTTCGATACCATCGTCCAGGCGGTGCGCAGCGCCGTGGGCGACTGCGCGCACGCCTTCACCGAGCGCCCGATGCACGCCGCCGGGCTCACCCGCGCGGCGCTGGCCGACGCGCACGACCTGGTGGTGGCGGTGGGCGGGGACGGCACCATCAACGAAGTGGTCAACGGCTTCTTCGAGGAGGCCCGGCCGGGCGTGCCCTCGAAGCCGCTGCGCCCCGGCGCCGCGCTGGGCGTGCTCCCCCGCGGCACCGGCGGAGACCTGCGCCGCACCATCGGCCTCGACGGCGACGTCTTCCGCAGCGCCGCGCGGCTCAAGGGCGAGCGCTCCGCCATCGACGTCGGCCGCGTGGACTACCAGACCGACGACGGAAGCCCCGCCGCGCGCCACTTCATCAACGTCGGCGAGGTGGGCGTGGGTGTCCGCGTGGTCGAGCTCGCCAACGCCTCCAGCAAGCTGCTGGGCGGCAAGCTCACCTTCATGCTCTCCTCGATGCGCGCGCTGATCGGCTGGCGCGACCTCGAGATCCGCGCCTCTTTCGATGGCGGCCCGCCCGAGGACCTCTCAGTGACCACGCTCGCGATCGCCAACGGGCGCTACTTCGGCGGCGGCATGATGGTGGCTCCCGAGGCGCGGCTGGACGACGGGCTCTTCCACCTCACTATCTGGAGCGGCTTCACCCTAAGCGACTTCGTCCTCAAGAGCTCAGCCATGTACGACGGCACCCACGTGAAGTTTCCCGGCACCCGCACGCGGACCGCGCGCACGGTGCGCCTCGAAGCCCGGGGCGCGGCGCGGGTTGGCATCGAGGTGGACGGCGAGCGCATCGGTTGGCTGCCCGCGACCTTCACCGTGCTGCCGGGGGCGCTGCACCTGGTGCGCTGACACTTCATTTGGTGCCGCGGCGGGCGCGGCCTTATCCTGCGCGGCTGGAGGAAACGCCGCCCATGCTGCTCATCATCGCCGCGCTCGTCGCCGCCGCCGTCGTCGCCCTCGCCGAAGTGCCCCAGGTGAAAGAGCTCTGCGCCGCCCTGCGCGAGATGCCCGCCTCCGAGGACGCCGACCCCGCCGAGGCCTCCGCCGCGCACAAGGCCGCGCTGGCCCGCCGCGACGAGGCGCTGGGCCGCTGGTACCGGACGGAGATCCCCTCGAAGGGCTTCGTCTTCGGGCGTTACCGCGCGCAGGACAAGCTCCTGGAGTTGGACGGCGACCGTCCGGTGCGCGCGGTCGAGGGGACCTTGTCGCTCGACCTGGACGGCATCGACGACGTCGCCTTCAACGCCACGCCGGAGCAGGTCTCTGCGTGGAGCAAGGCGAAGAAGGCGGGCGCGCTGAAGCTCGCCGTCGTCTGGCAGCCGCAGGGAGATCGCTGCGCGGGGAGCGCGGCGGCGGAGGCCTGGCGCATCGGCGGAAAGGTCCGCTCGTGGGAGCTGGTCTCTGAGTCGGGCCTGCTGGCGGCGGCCGACTCCGACGGCGAGCCGGTGGGCGCCGTCCCCCATGCGGTCAAGGTCGAGAAGGTGGCGTTCGAGTCCGACTCCGCGCCGCCCGACGATGACGGGCGCGGCCGGCTCTCGTCGGC
>JANXXR010000167.1 GCA_025350525.1 Deltaproteobacteria bacterium | reverse complement strand
GGGATGCTGCGGCGCCGCGCAGACCGCGCTCAACCTGGCCGTGGCGCACGTCGCGACCCGGCGCCAGTTCGGGCGGCCGCTGGCCGCGTTCGAGGTGGTGCGCGGGCAGCTCGCCGAGATGGCGGCGCTGCTCTTCGCCATGGAGGCGCTGGTCGAGCACACCTGCGCCGCGCAGGACGACGTGCCGCTGCTCGCCGCGCGCTCGCGGGCCGCCAAGATCTTCTGCAGCGAGGCCGACTGGGAGGTGTGCGATCTGGCCGTGCAGCTCCACGGCGGCGCCGGGTTCATCGAGGAGACCGGGCTGCCGCTCCTGCTTCGCGACGCCCGCATCACCCGCATCTTCGAAGGCGCCAACGACGTCCTGCTGGTTGCTCACGGCACCGCCGAGGTGTCCGCGCCCACCGTGCTCGGCTCCACGCTGGGCGAGCGCATCGCCTCTCACCGCGACGAGCTGCGCGCGCGCCTGGGCGTGAAGCTCCTCAACCGGCAGCGCCTCCTGCACCGGCTGGGGCGGCTCCTCGTGCTGCGCGAAGCCCTGGAGGCGGCCGAGCGGCGCGCCGAGGCCATCGGAACGGTCGCGGCGCACGCGCTGGCCCTGCACTTCGCGCAGCTGGTCTCGGCGCGCGCCGAACCGCTCTTCACCGAACCGGCTCCCGGCATCGACGCCATCGCCCGCGCGCTCACGGAGCCCCGATGAAAGTCCTCTTCATCTATCCGCGCTTTCAGCGCCACTCCGATTCCAATCCCGAGCTGCGCACCTGCGTACCGATGAACGAGTACCTGGGCTCGCCTTCCCTGGGCATCGCCGCGCTCGCCGCCGTCACGCCGCCGCACTGGCAGATCGAGTTCCGCGACGATCGCCTGGCGCCCGCCGGCGCGCCGACCGACGCCGACCTGGTGGCCTTCTCGTTTTTCACCGCCGCCGCGGCCCGCGCCTTCGAGCTGGCGGGCGTCTTCCGCGCCCAGGGGAAGCCGGTGGTCGCGGGCGGGATCTTTCCCTCGCTGATGCCGGAAGCGTGCGCCCCCCACTTCGACGCGGTGGTGGAGGGCGAGGGTGAAGCGAGCTGGGCCAGGCTGCTCGCCGACTTCGAGGCGGGCGCGCTGCAGCCGCGCTACCAGCCCACCTGCCAGGTGGAGCTCTCCGCCCTGCCGCTGCCGCGGGTGTCGCTCTACCTCGCCGGCGAGAACGAGAAGTTCCAGCCCGATGATTACCCGGTGCAGCTCTCGCGTGGCTGCGGGCTGTCGTGTCACTCCTGCGCGCTGCCCATCTCGATGACCAGGACCTGGCGCGACTTTCCCCTCGAGCACGTGCTCGGCCAGATCGATCAGCTGGCCCGCGCCGGAAAGCGCGCCTGCCTCACCGAGGACACCAGCTGGTTTCCCGGCCGCGCCAGCCGCGGGCTGGGCGCGCTCTTCGACGCGCTGGCGGCGCGGGGCGGGCCAGCGCCGATCAGCTACATCGGCATCTCGATGCCGATGATCCTCATCACCTCGCCGGCGCTGCTTGGGCGCGCGCAGGCGGCGGGCGTGAACATGTTCTACCTCGTCTGCGGCTTCGATCCGGTGACCATGAAGGCTTTCACCGGCCAGGATCCGCGGGCGCTCGCGCGCGCCTACCAAGCGGTGGCGCGCTGCCGGGACGCAGGCATCGAGCCGTACACCTCCTTCCTGCTCGGGCTCGACAGCGACGACGAGGGCACCGTCGACCGCATCCTCGAGTTCGCCGCGCGCGCGCAGATCCGCAAGGCGGAGTTCGCCATCTTCACCCCGTACCCGGGCACGCCGTCGTGGCACCGGCTCCTCAAGGAGGGGCGCATCCTCCACCGCGACTGGTCGCGCTACAACGACGCCAACGTCGTCTTCGCGCCGGCGCAAATGACGCCCGACCAGCTTCACCAAGGATACCTACGGCTCTGGCGCGACTTCTACGCCGCGCGGCCGCAGCTGGCCGGCCTTTCGCACCTCGAGCGCACCATCCAGTTCTGACGGCGGAGGTCCGCTTCGCCGGCAACCCCGCGCTGCCGGGCTCAGATTCCCCCGCCGGAGGCGAAGTGATTCTCCGTCGGCGCCACCTGCGTCACCGTGCTGCCGGGCGGGACCGAGGTGGTCAGCCAGACGTTGCCGCCGATGCTCGAGCCCTTGCCGATGGTGACACGGCCCAGGATCGACGCGCCCGCGTAGACGATGACGTCGTCCTCGAGGATGGGATGTCGTTCGAGCCCCTTCCGGGGATGGCCGTGCTCGTCGAGAGGAAAGCTCTTTGCCCCAAGCGTCACGCCTTGATAGAGGCGGACATTGCGGCCGATGCGCGTGGTCTCACCGATGACGACGCCGGTGCCATGGTCGATGAAGAAGCCGGGCCCGATTTTCGCGCCGGGATGGAT
>JANXXR010000471.1 GCA_025350525.1 Deltaproteobacteria bacterium | reverse complement strand
CCGCAGGCGAATGCCTCCAACTTCCTCGGCTTCGTGTCGAGGCTCGACGCAGCCCGCCTGTACACGTCCTCGGAGCTGACTCTCGGGTTGGGCTCTTTCCAGCCCCTCACAGATGTGCTCGTGCACGGCCTCGATCTGGTCCCGGCGACGCACCTGCTTGCCTCGGTGGAATCTCGGCTGGTTCCTGGCCGCTCACAGTCGCTGAAGCGCGCGCTCGATCGCGTTGCCCACCGGTACGACTTCATCATCGCCGACTGCGCGCCCACGCTCGGGATGCTCGCCGTCAACGCCATGATCGCCTGCCCGGATGTGCTCCTTCCAGTGCGGCTCGAGCCGGCGAGCATTCCAGGCGCGCTGCGAACGCAGGCGACAGTAGAGACGCTGAGGCGCACTTCGAATCCGTCGCTGCGTCTGCTCGGTGCCCTTGGGACCTTCCACAAGGAGAGGGGCGTCATGGCCCGCCAGGTCTTCGAGCACGTTGCCCGGATCTTCGGTCCGCTCATGTTCGAGACGCGGATCCATCAGAGCGACTCGGTAGGGCGCGCCGCCGGGAAGGGCGTCCCGATTCTCCTCGACGCGCCGAGGCGGCGCGAGGCTGTCGAGTACCTGCAATTCACCCAGGAGGTCATCTCACGTGGCGCGTAATGAAAAAGTCAACGGCGGTGCGGACACCATCAACGATCTCGCTCTGCGGCGAGCTTCCATCGGCAGCGCGCCACTCCCGGCCGTAGCGAAGGGAGGAGTGCTGGTTGAAGTAGAGCTCGACAAGATCGACCCCAACCCTGACCAGCCGCGGCAATGGATGGACCCAGAGAAGATCGAGGAGCTGGCGGCGAGCATCGCCAGCCGCGGCACGCGGCAGCCCGACAATCCGATCCTCCTGCGGCCGGCGCCGGATGGCGAACGTTTCGTGCTGGTCAGCGGCGAACGTCGCTGGCGCGCGAAGCAACTCCTGCGTGAGCAGGCGCCAGCAGGAGAGCGACAACTCTGGAACACTATCAAGGCGCTCCTGCACGACGACATCGACGACGAGAAGTCAGCATTCATCGCGCTCGAGGAGAACCTTCAACGGGAGGACTTGTCTCCGGTCGAAGAAGGCGCCGCCTACGTGCGGTTGATGGAGCGCTTCTCGGCCCGGAGCACGAAGGCGCTCGCGGTACGAATTGGCAAGCCGGAGAACCGCATCCAGCAAATGATCCGGCTGCATGGCGCGCCCCAGATCCTGCGCGACGCAGTGATGAAAGGCGCGCTCGTCCCGCTGAAGGATCAGGCGGCACTGACGGAGGGCGGAAAGCTGAAGCAGACCCGCCGCCGTCTCGAGTTCCGGGGCGCCTTCGAGTTCCTGAAGCTGTTCGATCACCTTGTGGGCCAAGACCCACGCGTCCGGGAGAATCCAAAGGCGCGCGAGAAAATCGAGACGCGCGTCGGCGGATGGGTCGAGCGAGCCCTCGCAGATGGCTGGAGCGTGCGCCGCATCGAGGAGCAGTGCGCGGCATTGAAGGCAGGCAAGCAGAAAAAGGGACCCGAGGAGTCTGCCCAGGCGGGGCTGCCGCCGATCGAGATGGACGACAGGCGGCTTGTCGTGCACGCAGCCAGGCTCGAGGGCGTGGGCGCAGATGAAAGGCGGGCGCTGCTGGCTCGGGTCGCCGCGTTTCTGGGGATCGATGTCGCGCTCACCAGCCACCACGTGGTGGCGCCTGCCTTCGAGCGTGCCTCCGGGAGTGCCTCCGCGGATGCCTCCAAGGGTTGAAGTCAAACTAGGCACGCTGAGAGGCACGCTCAAAGGCAGGCGTGAAGGCAGGCTAACTCGATGCAAGTGCGCGAAATGTCTAGCCCCGGCCGCCCCCTCCTCCGGGCGATTGAACGCGTGATTGCGGACCTGGGTTGAGACCCGACCCCGCTCCCCCAACCACCTGGGTAGCGGGGTCGGGTCTCAACCAGGTGATCAGGAGAAAGAAAGCAGTGGAGGAGGGGGTGGCCGGGGCCAGGTTTGGAAGGAGGGAGGGAGGGTCCAGTGGAAGGATGAGAAGTGAGAGGACTCAATCAAGATTCGAGAGAGGGTGTTGTGTGTGGAGATTGGAATGAATGTGAAAAGAAAAAGCGGGTGCCGAGGCGGCGTGCGGTGCCGAGG
>JANXXR010000450.1 GCA_025350525.1 Deltaproteobacteria bacterium | reverse complement strand
CGCGCGAGCAGTCGGCCGACGCTCCCGACGGCGAGCAGGGCCCCGACCCGCGCGAGGAATTGGTGAGGCGGCTGCTCGAGTACCAGAAGTACAAGCACGCCTCGCAGCTCTTCGGAGCGCTGCCGCAGCTGGGCCGCGACGTCTTCGTCCGCCGCGCGCGGGAAGAGCTGCCCTTCGCGCCGGGCGACGCCGCCTACTTCAAGTCGCCGGAGCTGTCGGTGTACCGGCTCATCGAGCTGATGGCGCGGGTCCTGAAAGAGCGCAAGATCGAGATCCCGCACGAGGTCTTCGTCGAGCGGCTCTCCATCGGCGACCGCATCTCGGTGATCGCCGACCGCCTGCGCGTCGAGGAGCGGATCACCTTCACCTCGCTCTTCGCCGACCTGCAGGAGTTCGAGAAGCACCGGGTGGTGCCGACGTTTCTGGCCGTGCTGGAGATGGCGAAGCTGAAGTTGGTCAGGGTCCACCAGCCGGAGCGGCACGCGGAGATCTACATCGGGCGGACCGACGGGCTCCAGGGCGCCGCCGCCGAAGGAGTGTCGCTTGACTACCGAGGTTGACGACAAGCCTTCTGAGCCGGAGCTGCCGCTCGGCCCGGAAGCCGCGCCCGAAGCAGCGCCCGAAGCAGCGATCGAGAGCCGCGGGCCGGGCGACGCGGAGGAGCTGCACGAGGCCACCCAAACCGAGCTGCAGCAGCTCAAGGAAGCCGCGCGCTTCGTCGCTCCCGAGCGCGCGGTCCAAGTGCTCGAGGCGCTCTTCTTCGCCGCCGAGAAGCCGCTCGATCTGGCCGCGCTGGAGGACACCACGCAATTTGGCAAGGAAGTGTTGCAGGCGGCCCTGGCCGATCTGCAGAAGCAGTATCCGCCCGGCGGCCTCCGCGGCGTGGCGCTGATGGACCTGGGCGGGCGCTGGCAGCTGCGCACAGAACCGTTGGTAGGCGCCTACGTCCGGCGCATGTTGCAGGTGAAGCCGATGCGCCTCACCCGCGCGGCGCTGGAGACGCTGGCCATCATCGCCTACCGCCAGCCGATCACGCGGCCGGAGATGGAGGACCTGCGCGGCGTCGATTGCGGCGCGGTCACCAAGGCGCTGCTCGAGCGCAAGCTGGTCCGCATCCTCGGCAAGAAGGACGAGCCGGGCCGCCCGCTGCTCTATGGCACCTCGAAAGAATTCCTCGAGCTCTTCAACCTGCGCGACCTGACGCAGCTGCCGACGCTGCGCGAGTTCCAGGAGCTGTCGGAAGAGTCGCGCAAGATCGTCGAGGAGGAAACACCCGCGGCGCCAAAAGTGGCGGGCCTCACCGCGCTGGCGCACGACCCCGCCGTGGCCGAGCGCATCGCCCAGGCCTCCGCCGAGAGCGAGAGCGCCCTCTCACAGCTGGAGAGCGCCATGGAGCGCGCGGAGCAGACCACCAAGGTGGCCGCCGCCGTCCTTTCGCCGCCGGCACCCGAACCCGCCGCACCCGCAGCAGCTCCGGCGGACAAGAAAGACTGATGCTCGAACGCCTGCAGAAGATCCTTGCCCACGCCGGAGTGGCCTCGCGCCGCAAGGCCGAGACGCTCATCGAGGACGGCCACGTCACCGTCAATGGCAAGGTGGTCCGCGAGCTGGGGAGCAAGGCCGACCTGCGCGAGGACGTCATCCAGGTGGACGGCCGCACCATCCGCGAGGAGCAGGACAAGGTCTACTACGTCCTCTACAAGCCGGTGGGCTGCGTGACTACGCTCTCCGATCCGGAAAAGAGAGCAACTATAAAAACGTACATCGAGCACGTGCCCGAGCGGGTCTATCCGGTCGGGCGGCTCGACTACGACGTCGAGGGCGCGCTCATCGTCACCAACGACGGCGACCTGGCGCACTTGCTGATGCACCCGCGCTTCGGCGTGCGGCGGACCTATCTCGCCAAGGTCCATGGCGTCCCCACCGAGGAGCAAATCGAGCAGCTGATCAAGGGCGTGCGGCTCGAGGACGGCCGCGCCAAGGCGCTGGAGGCCGAGCTGCACAGCCGGACGCCGAAGAACACCTGGGTGCGCGTGGTGGTGGCCGAGGGGCGGCAGCACATGGTGAAGCGCCTGATGGAGGCGGTGGGCGCGCCGGTGCAGAAGCTCTTCCGCGCCGACTACGGCGGCATCGGCGTCGCCGGCATGTCGCCCGGGGAATTGCGCGAGCTGACCCGGGCCGAGGTCGAGTTCCTCAAGGGGCAGGCCGGCAAGAAGGCCGAGGCCAGCGACCGCAGCCGCCGGGTGGCGCTGCCGGCGCGACGGCATGGACATGGCCCGCCGCCGCCGGGCGGACGCAGGCAGAGGGGGCGGCAGAAGAAATGACCGGGGCGGAGCGCGGCCTGAGGCCTCACAGGCTTCAGGCTTCAAGCCTCAGGCTTCAGGCCATCCTTGCCGCCGCCGCCGCGTCGGTGCTGTTTCTCGGGTGCGGAGACAAGCAGCGGCAGGAGGTGCTGGCGCGGATGAGCTCGCGCAGCGCGAAGCAGAGGGCGGAGGCGGTGCGGGCGCTCGGTCGGGCTTCGGACGATGAGAGCTGGGCGGCGCTGGCGAAGGCGGTGCGAGATGGATCGCCGGCGGTGCGCGCGGAGACGGCCGCGGCGCTGGCGGCGGTGAAGCGCGACGAGGTGCCCGATGCGCTCTCGCCTCTGCTGCGCGATCCGGACGACGCAGTGCGGATCGCTGCCGTGCACGCGCTCGGCAGCCGCTGCGGCGAGAAGGCCGATGCCTACCTGCGTCTCGCCTTCGCGCACAGCGACGCGGCCGTCCGCGCCCAGATCGCGCAGGCGCTGAAGGGCTGCGGCCTCGATCCGGCGCTGACGTTGGCCCGCGAGGAGAATCAGCGGCGGAGCAAGGCGCTGGAGGAGCTGGCCAGTCCGTTTGCGGCGGTTCGGGCGCGCGGGGCGAAGGAGCTGGGGCTGCTCGGGCGCGACCAGGACCGCGCGCGGCTCTTGTCGCTGCTCGATGAGCGCGACGGGGTGGTGGTGGCGGCGGCAGTGCGGGCGCTGGGAGAGAGCGGGGCGCAGGAAGCGGCGCCGCGGATCCGCGCGCTGCTCGAGGAAGGCGGCGAGGTGGCCTCGGCGTCGGCGGAGGCGCTGCTCGCGCTGGGCCCCGCGGCCATCGCGCCGGCGCGGCCGCGGCTCCTCGCCTTGGCGGCGGGCGCGGGAGACGAAGCGCTGCCGTCCGCGGTGGCCGCCAGCGCTGGACGAAAAGCCGACGCTGCACTCTGTGCCGCAGCGCTGGCCGCGCAGGTGGTCCGGGCAGCGGCGGTGCTCGCGCCGGGCTGTCCGGCGGCGCCGTTCGCGCAAGCGCTCGAGAGCGGCAAGAATCGCGACGCGCTCCTCGAGGCGCTGCTGCGAGCGGAGCCGCCCGCACCCGCGCTGCAGGCGGCGCTCACCCGGATGCTGCGCAGGGGAGACGCCGATCCGCGCCTCCCGCGCCTGGCACTGCGTTTTTCGGCGGCGGGTCCGGCGCTGATGGAGGTGGTCCGCCGGGAGCAGGCCGCGCGCTCGCGCACGCTGCAGCAGGCGCGCCGCAAGGCCGACGACGACGAGGGCTCGGCCGCCGAGATCGCGCGGACGCCCGCTCCCGGCGCGCCCGAAAAGGATCGCTACGCGCGGCTGATGGGCCTGCTCCACGAGCGCGCCGGCGGAGAGGGAAAGGCTTCCGCCGCGGCGCGGCTGGACGCGCTGCTCAACGGCGCGCCGCAGTCGGACCGCCGCGACTTCGTGGCCGAAGCGCTGCGCGCCCTGCGTGGACTGCGCGTGCCGGGCTCGGCGGCCGTCGTCGCCGCCTTTGCCGCGGATCCGGACCCCGTCGTCTCGGCCGCTGCCCGCGGAGTGACGCCGCCCGCGCCGCCGCCCGAGGTCGCGCCAGAAAGCTCGCTCTGGAGCGACGACGGCTCCGTCCGCGCCCGCGCTTGCGCCAGCGCCGATCCGACGCTGGCCGGCACCCGGGCCCTGCTCGCCGCGGCCGATCCCGAGCGGCGCGTCCGCGACGCCTGCGCATCCACAAACGAGACAGGGCACCGCAAGTAAGGATAGAAAAGCCCTTCATGGCCAAAAAGCCACAGGTCGACGTTCGCAAGCTCAAGGACGAAGTCTCCGAATTCCTCAAGAAGCAGAAGTGGGAAAAGGCGGCGGAGGTCCTCGAGCAGCTCGTCGCGGCGGAGCCGAAGGACATGTCGCACCGGCTCAAGGCCGGCGACACCTACCGGCGCATGGACCAGGTCACCAAGGCCATCGCCAGCTACCAGTACGCGGCCAAGTTCTTCGGCGACGAGGGGCAGCTGATCAAGGCCATCGGCGCGGTGAAGATCATTCTCGAGATCGATCCGAAGAACGCCGACGCGCAGAAGGCGCTGGGGGAGATGAACGACCGGCGCTTCGGCAAGGTGACGATGGAGAGCGCGGGGCTCAAGTCCAAAGTGGGCGTGGGCGCGGGCGCGCGGGCCACCAGTGCGCTGGAGCTGAAGGAGGCCGAGCAGGCCGCGCAGGACATCGGCAGCGCGCTGATGCCGCAGCTGGCGCCCGACGACGACGACGCCCCGCTCGAGCTCGACGACGGCAAGCCCGCCAGGAAGAGCGCGGCTCCCGCAAGCGGGCCGGTGATTCCGCAGCGGGGCTTCCAGGGCCGCGGCGGGGTGCCGGTGGCGCCGCCGAAGCATTCGTTCGGGATCGGTGGACGCGACGAGCTCGATCTCGACCTGCCGGCGCCCAGGCCCGCCAAGCCAGCCGCGGCAGCGAAGCCCAGCGCTGCAGCGAGGCCCGCCGTGATCACGCCTCCGCCCTTCCGGGATCCCGACGAGATCGATCTCGACCTGGGCGAGCCGGCGGGGCCGGAGCGGCTGCCGGACGACGCCATCCTCGAGGCCGAGGACCTGGCCGTGCACGGCAACGAGGAAGTGATCCCCCTCGACGACGAGGAGCTCCGTCCCGCCGCTGCGCCGCCGCCGTCGGTGCCGCTGCCGCCGAAGAAAAAGGCGCGGCCCGCGGTCACGGTCACCGACGAGATCAGCTTCGATGACGACGCGCCTGCGCGGCCTCGCAAGGCGGTCATCGCCCAGCCGCCGCGGCGAGGTCCGGCGCAGCCCATCGCCGACCTGCTCTCCAGCGGGGCCGAGGAGGAGGTCGAGCTGCTCTCGATCAGCTCCGACGAGGAAGCCGCCGGCGGGCGGCCCCTGGGAAGCCCGCAACTCTCGCCCGACGACGCCGATCTCGACGCCGCCTTCGGCAACATGTCGCCGCAGGCCACCGCGCACGCCAAGAAGGTCCCGGCCAAGAAGGTGCCGCTCTTCGACGACCTCTCGCAGGACGCCTTCGTCGAGCTGGTCAACAAGCTCGACTACCACCGGCACCTGCCCGGCCAGCTGATCATCCGCGAGGGCGATCCGGGGCGCAGCTTCTACGTCATCGTCGAGGGCAGGGTCCGCATCTTCAAGCTCGGCCCCGACGGCAAGGAGATCACCCTCGCGCACCTGGGCGAGGGCGCCTTCTTCGGCGAGATGGCGCTGCTCTCGGGCGCGCCCCGCACCGCCAACGTCATCGCCGAGGAAGACACCGAGATCCTCGAGGTCACCGACGTGGTCCTGCGCGACCTGGCGGGGAAGTACCCGCAAGTGATCAGCTCGCTGAAAAACTTCTACCGGCAGCGCCTGCTCAACAACGTCATGGCCATCTCGCCTCTCTTCAAGGACTTCGATCCGGCCGAGCGCAAGTCCATCGTCGAGAAGTTCAAGATGAAGCAGGCGGCGCCCGCCGAGGTGCTCATCACCGAGGGAAAGAATTCGGACGGCCTCTACGTGGTCTTGCACGGCGGGGTGCAGGTGGAGGCCCGGAAGGACGCGGCGCCCATCGAGCTGGCGCGGCTCAAGGAGGGCGACATCTTCGGCGAGATGTCGCTGCTCACCCGCAAGCCCGCCACCGCCACCGTCACTGCCGTCGGCAACTCCATCCTGCTGCGCCTGCCGCGGGAACATTTCCAGGAGCTGGTGCTGACCCACCCGCAGATCCTCGAGTTGGTGAGCGAGCTGACCGAGAAGCGCAAGAGCGCCACCGAAGCCATCCTGCAGGGCCAGGGCGAAGGCCACGACGGCATGAGCTTCGTCTGACCTCCAGCCTCACTTCTTCGCCGACGTCCTCTGCCCCAGTTCTCCGCGCCGGACGATGCCCTTGTCCTGCAACAGATCCACCAGCGCCCGGAAGGCGCGGCTCTGCGCGTTGACCGTCTTCTCCAGCCGGATGATCAGCGTCTTCAGCTCGGTGAGGGCGTCCGGCCCGTCGCCCGGCGCGATGGTGCCGATGACGTGCTCGGGCTCCACCACCGCCTCGGGCATGTCGTCGTCGGCGGAGCGGTTGGGCACCGAGCGCGGCGCCGGCGCCGCCAGCGGAATGTCGCCGGGGATGGTCTTGAGCGGCTCGCCGAGGCGGTGCTTGGGGCCCGTCTTCTCGCCGAAGTAGTAGTGCCGAACGGCGCGGTCGATGGCGCTCATGGACGAGAGCACCGGCTCGAGCGTGTACTGCGCGATCTGCGCCACCTCCTGCAGCATCTGCCGGTCGGGCTCGGCGGTGGCCACCCAGAGCAGGCGCTGCTTCTTGTCCACGCGCACCGGGAAGACGCCGTACCGCTCGCAGGCGTCCACCGGCAGCGCCGAGAGCGCGTCGTCGCTGACCTCGATGCCATCGAGGTCCACCATGTCGAGGCCCAGCTGTGTGCTGAGCGCCCGCATCAGCTGGTCCTCGCTGGCGTAGCCCAGGTCCACCAGCGTGCGGCCGAGCTTGCCGCCGAAGGCACGCTGGTCGCTGAGCGCGGCGATCAGCTTCTCCTCGTCGATGACCCCCTGCGAGATGAGGATGTCTCCAAGCTTGCCACTCATCGCGGCTCCTCGGTCTGAACGGGCGGCGCGGGCGGGCTCTGGGGCTCGGCGATCCGCACCGTCTCCCACGAAGCGCGCCGCCCGCGGATGGTGAGCAGCGCTGCCTGGCCCGACGCGGTGCTGCCGTCCGCCATCGGCCAGGGGGTGTGATCGGCGGCGCCTGGGTTCAGGTAGAGCTGCTCCGACTCGATGCCCGGCAAGACCCTTGCGCCCTTGCCATCGATGGCGCGCCCGCCCGCTTCCCACACTTGCCCGAAGATTCCAAAAGGCGCGCGGCGCAGCAGCGCCGAGAGCCGCGCGTCGCCCAGGTTCTGTCCTTCGCTGACGTCGAGCGCCTTCGCGTCCTGACCGCGCGGCGGCACCGCGGCCACCAGCACCGCCGGCTGCGCCACCCGCTCCAGCGCGGCTGCGAGCGCGTCGATGTCCTTGCCGGTGTAGAGGCAGGCGCCGTCGGCGTGGAGCTGGCGGCGCTCGAAGGCGCCGGGCAGCCCGACCAGGGTGGCGTCGCCAAGCTCGACGATGCGCGTGTGCGAGAGGTCGATGATGCGCGCGCCCTTCTTGCGCAGCTCGGCCTCGGCGGCGTCGAGATCCGAGCGCACCTCGCGGTTGCCCGCCACCGCCACCACCGGCAGGCCCGTCTCGGCCAGCGCGCCCAGTAGGGTCTCCTGCTCGTCGGGGTTGTCGCCGAGGTCGCCGTCGGCCACCAGCACCTCGGCGCCGCGGCGCTTGAGCTCGGCGGCCAGCTTGCGCAAAAAGGCCAGGTTGTCGTCGTCGGCGTCCTTCAGGCCCGAGAGCGCGCCGATGCGCAGTTCGCCTTTTTTCTCCCGCAGCTTCTCCCGGGCGCCCGCCGAATCCAGCGGCGCGGCGCAGGCGACGTCGCTGCGCAGCGGACCGCCCTGGGGCGATGGCGTCGCGGGCTGGGGCTGCGGGACCGGCAAGAGCGCCGCCTTCTCGCGGCACCCGGCCAGCGCAAGCGCGGCGGCTGCGGAAACGGCGGCGTTTCGAACCATCGCCCGCACTCTACGTGGGTTCGAGGGCACTCTCCAGCAAACAGAGCTAGGGCACGTGCGGCGGAAGCGCGCGGCCGAAGCGGGAGCCGACCGAGGCGCCCAGTGCGAAGAACTGCAGGAGCGCCAAGAGCGACACGCCCAGCCACGGCACGAAGGTGACCAGCAGCAGCACCGCCATGCCCATGCCCAGCGCCGCCGGCGGCACGAAGCGCTGCCCGGGGCCGGCCGGCATCGACTCGCCGATGCGCATCGCGAACGAGCTCAGTCCGACCACGATGCTGAGGAAGATGATGACCGGAAGCAGCGGGATCAGCGGGATGCCGACGATGGAGATGGCGAGCAGCACCACCAGCGGCAGGAGGAGCAGCCAGCAGAGGAAGCCCACCGTGAAGCTGCGCACGGGGTTCTCGAACATGGCGAAGCCGACGTTGCGGACCCGGTCCGGCCACATCCGCAGCGCGACGAGGCCGATCAGGTAGATGAGCGAGAAGAGCGCGACGGTGGGGAAGAGCCCGAAGGGCCCGAGGCTGGTCAGCCGCCCGTGGCGCCGCCGGGTGCTGCCGCCGAAGATCTTGCCGACGCCGACGTTCAGGTGCTCGCCCATCACCTGCGCGCCGCGGGCCACGTCGACGGTGCCCAGCACGGCGACGGCCTGGCCCATCACCAGGGCGCCCTCGTCGACGGTCACGCTGCCGCCCACCGCTACCACGTCGCCCTGCACGACGGTGCCCGAGGAGAGCTCGACCGACCCGCCCACGCAGACCACGTCGCCTTGCACGACGCGGCCTTCCGTCACCGTCAGGTCGCCCTGGAAGACTTGAACGAGGTCGTTGCCGTGCTTGCCGCGGTTGCGCGACTGCGTCTGCGGCAGTCCGGTCTGCGGCAGTCCGGTCCCCTGCACGATGACCATTTTCTTCGAGCCGGACCGCTCGACCAGCATGCCCGCCGTATGCGAATCGCCGGTGGCGACCACCACCAGCTTGTCGTTCTTGAGCACGCCCATGGTGCCGCTCAGCTTGAGCACCTGCCGCAGCGCCTCGCGCGGATCGACCTCCTTGACGTCGATGTCCACCTTCTCGCGCGGCGAGCCGACCACCGTCATCGACCAGCCGGCGGTCTGCGCGATGCGGTGGAGCAGCTCGACGGTGGGCACCGCCTTGGCCTTCTCGGTGAACTTCGGCAGCGCGCGCCCGCCGGGGTCGAACTGGAAGGCGGGCGGCAGGGGAGGGAGCGGCGCCCTGGGCGCGACCGGCAGCGTCGGGGGAGTCGGCGGAGTGGGCGGAGTCGGGGCGGTGGGCGCGGCGGGCGGCGCCGGCCAGGTGGCGTCTTCGTCCGCGTCGTCGGCGCTCTCGTCGTCGCTGTCGCTGTCGCGGATGTCGAGCTTGATCAGCTTGCCCGCGAGGCCGCCGAAGACCCGGCCGGCGACGCCGTGCCCCGCGAAGTGGTCGACGAAGAACCCGTTGCCGGAGGAGCTCGAAAGGAGCAGCGTGAGGAAGAAGCTCAGCATGGGTCAGGGCCCGACGGCGCGGTCGTAGGTGGGGCGGAGCGTGCGCGAGAGTGCGGTCAGCACCGCGGCGAGGAGGACGAAGGCGCCGATGCCCAGCGGCACGCGGATGGCGGTGAAGACCGGGCCGAGCACCGAGACCACCGTGCGCAGCGCCGTGAAGCCATCGACGAGCTGCTCGACGTTGACCATGGCCGACAGCCCCCAGCCGACGATGGCGAAGAGCGCCAGCGCGGCGGCGGGAAGCGCGGCGTAGAGGGTGTGGCGACGCTGCACCAGCTGGGCCTCGCGCACCTGCACGGCGGCGAGCACGGTGGCGGTGAAGTCGGTGGGCGGCAGCGGGTCGCGCAACGCCGAGAGCTTGCCGGCGAGCGCGCTGTAGAGCGCAAGCTCGGCGCCGCACTCGACGCACTCCACGCAGTGCTCGCGCCCCGAGAGCCCTTCGGGCCCGCGCAGCGTTCCGTCGGCAAGCCCCTGCAGCTGGAGGTCGGTGAGGTGCATCATGAGAGGTGATCCACGAGCTTGGCCTTCAGCTCCTTGCGGGCGCGGTGCAGCCAGGTCATCACCGTGCCCATCGGCACCGCCAGCGTCTCGGCGATCTCGGCGTAGCTCTTGTGCTGCACATGGAAGAGGGCGATGACCTCGCGGTAGCGCGGCGGCAGGGCGGCGACGGCGAGGTCGAGGTCGCGCTGCGCCTCTCCCTCCTGCATGGCCTGCTCGCCGCTGACGGCAAAGTGATCCTGCAGCTCGGGAGCGACGCCCACCTCGGGCTCGTCGCTGCGCGACTCGAGCGCCAGCGTAGGCCGGCGGCGCCGCAACAGGTCGATGCAGTGGTTGCGCGCGATGCGCAGGAGCCAGGCGGCGAAAGGTTGGCGCGCGTCGAAGTGGCCGAGGCCGGTGTACGCGCGCACGAAGGTCTCCTGCGCGGCGTCGCGGGCTTCCTCGCCGCCGCCCAGCAGCCGGTAGCAGAGCCCGTAGACGGACTGCTTGTGCTTCTCGACCAGCCGCGCGAAGGCGGCCTTGTCGCCGCCGGTGGCAGCACGAGCCCACTCCGCCTCGTCGGCGGGGCAGGCAGGACGGTCCAGGTCGGTGGAGGGCGACAAGGGCAGGGGGAGGGAGAGTGCTGTGTCCACGGCGGGTTCAACGGAGGCGGGGGGACAGTATTTCAGAAGAAGTGCAGCTTGTGCTCGACGAGGAGGGCAGCGAGCGCCAGGACGAGAGGAAGGAAGGTGCAGAGGGCCCCCAGCCTGAGGAAGCGCCAGAATTCGATTTGGCCGCTGGTTCCGGCCAGTTCGAGCACGATGAGGTTGGCCACCGAGGCCAACGGAGTGAGGTTTCCAGCCAGGGTGGAGACGAGCGCGAGGGAGAGCCAGGCGAGGTGCGGATCGAGGAGTTTCGGGATCCAGTGCGCCGCAAGCAGGACGAACGGCACGTTGCTGACCAGCTGGCAGGCGGCCACCGTGAAGGCGCCGAAGCGGAGGGTCTGCGGGAGGACCGTGTCGCCGAGGAAGGGCGCGAGGCCTTGGTGGATGCCCTCGGCGATGCCTGCCTGCGCGACACCGTGGGTGACTGCGAAGAGGCCGGCGAAGAAGAGCAACAGCCTGCCGTCCACCTGCGCCAGGATTTCCTTGGGCGGCAGCCGCGCGGCGGCGAGCAGGA
>JANXXR010000444.1 GCA_025350525.1 Deltaproteobacteria bacterium | reverse complement strand
GCTGGTCGGTGTCGCGGGTGGTCGGCGGCACGGCGCGGATGGCGTCCACCAGGCCGAGGATGCTGTCCACGCCCGCGTTGATGTTGTCGCCGGTGGCCTTGGCGCTGATCCAGACCTCGGCCGGCCCGATGGCGCAGGCCGCCTGCGCGGTGTCGTTGGGCGGCACCAGCACGTGGAGCTGCTCTTTCTGCGGCAGCGCCTCGAAGAAGGCGATGTCCTCGTTGGAGAGCGTCCCGCAGGCGCAGAGCGCGAGCAGGAAGAGGCTAGAGGCCGAACGCATAATCCACTCCCAGCGCCGCCTCGAAAAAGCCAAGGTTCTGCGGCTTGTCGACATTGTAGAAGAGGTAGTTGAGCCGCCCGCGCAGCACCGCCGAGAGCCGCTGGGTGAACTGCCACGAAAGCGCCGTCTGCAGCCCCGGCGTCAGGGTGAAGAAGCTCTGCTGCGGCAGCTCGGCATGACCAGGGAAGGTGCGCGAGATGAAGAGGAAGGCCACGCGCGCGCCGAGGGCAAAGGTCAAGGAATCGGTGAGGCCGAAGTCGCGCCACAGCGTCGCGCCGCCGCCCAGCTCGCCGAAGCGCACCGGGATCGGCGTCACCCCCGAGAGCCGCAGCGTCGAGGAGCCGCCGCCCAGGTTCAGGTCGAGGCCCCAGGCCAGCTCGTGGCCCAGGTCGTCGCGGACTCCCAGCTCGACGCCGGCCAGTGCCGCCGGGGGAAAGAGCCCGTTGCGCGCCGCCGCGTCGAAGAAGAACTGCCCGCCGCCCGCGCCCAGCATCGACCAGCGCGGGCCCGAGGCGCCCTTCTGCGGATCGTCGCTCAGCGGCCGCCGGGTGAGCCGCGCGTCGGCCACCTCGACCTGCGCGTCCTCGACGGTGAAGTCGCCCACCAGGAGGGCATCGCCGTCGCGCTTCTTCACCAGGTAGTTGCCGGCAGCGAGCGCGAGCCGCCGCTCGCCGCCCCGGGGCTTGGCCACCTCCGCCACCGCCCGGCGCGAAGCGTCGAGCACCACGTAGACGCCTTCGTCCCCGGCGGGAAAGACCAGCGCGCCGCGGGCCGGAGCAAGCTCGGTGAGCACCACGTCGCCGGCGCCGCCCAAGTCATAGAGGTAGACCGGATGCTGCGCGCCGGCGCGGGTGTCGGCGGTCTCGCCCACCGTGCGCGCGTATGCGTAGGCATAGGCCTCGGCCAGCGTGACCTTGCCGTCGCCGCTCGCGTCGGCGTCGCCGAGCAGGCCGCTCGCGAGGTAGTGGGTGAAGAAGCTGGCCGAGAGCTCGTCCGACTCCTGCGACTCCTCGTCGGCGCTGGAGCTGGCGATGAGCACCAGGCCGTGCGGGCGCGTCGAGGCCGCCTGCGCCTGCTGCACCTCGAAGGCCGGCGCCGCCCGCACGCCCTTGCTGCGCATGATGGCGCCCGACTGGCAGGAGTCGAGCAGGCCGATGCGCACGTCGGCGGGGGCGTCGCGCAGGGCGTCTCGCAGCTCGGTGAGCGGAAGGCGCGAGTCGCCGAGGCGCAGGTCGCCGTCCTTGGCGTGGCCCGAGTAATAGAGGATGAGCACGGTCGGGTCGCCCTGCCCCTTCGCCTCGAGCAGCCCTGCGCGCAGCTCTTCGAGTGCGGCGCGAACCTGCGAGGCGGAGGCGCCGGTGAGGAGCCGCGCGTCTTGTTCGCGGACGCCGCCCAGCCGGGTGAGGATGCCGAAGATGCGCCTGGCGTCGCGCTCGGCGTAGCGCAGCGGGCGGGTGCCGGCGCCGCCGCTCTTGTCGCCGATCACCAGCGCGAAGCGCCGCTCGGCCGCCGCCGCCGGAACCGCGGCCAGGAGCGCCGCGACGCAGAGGGCGCGCATGAGGGTCATCGGTGGAGCTGCACCTGCCACACGTCCGCGCCGCGCGGCGCGTCCTTCACGCCGTGGATCCTGGCAGCGTCGATGGGCTCGTCGGCCAGCACCACCAGGAGACTCGCCGCGCCCTGCCCCGTCCACTCGAAGGCCTGCGGCAGCGGGCCGTTCAGCGCGGCGCCCGAATAGAGCACGCTCGTCTCCCCAGGCTCGATCAGCACCGCCGCCGCCTGGGTGCGCCGTCCCGGATGCAGCGCAATCCGCAACCGGGCGCCGGCGACCACCGGCTCACCGGCGGAGAGCTCGCGTGTGCCGGCCCGGTCCTGCACGAAGAGCTGCGCCGTGGCCGCGCCCTTGCTGCGCACCGTCTCGGTGTCGCTCGGCCGCAGCGCCAGCACCGAGGCGGCCAACACCACGCCCGCTGCTGCCGCCATGGGGGCCCAGCGCGAGAGCAGCGACCGCCGCGGCCGCACCGCCAGCTTCTCCGCCACTCCCGCCGCGAAGGCCGGGAAGGGAACGTCGCGCCGCAGGGCCTCCTGCTCGAGCAACAGCTCCCGCTGCACCTGCCCGCACCGGGCGCAGCCCTGGACGTGCAAAAGGGTCCGCTCCGCTTCCGCTCCAGCCAGCTCGCCGGCGAGGAGGCGCCGCACGCGCATCGCCGAACAGCCGGGGCCGGGTCCTCCGAGTTCCAGGTTCACAGCGCCTCTCCTTCAGGTTCCGGCAGAAGAACGTCCGGCATCGCTTCCCGCAGCGCCGCCCGCGCCGCGGCGAGAAATTCCTTCAGCCTCTTGCGCACCGTCGGCAGGCTGCGGGACAGCTCCTGCGCGATCTCCGCCTGGGTGAGCTCATCGACGAAGTACATGACCGCCACCTCCTGCGCCTCCTCCGGCGCCGCCAAGAGCAGCATCCGCACCAGCTCGCGCCGCTCGGGCGGCTCCGTCTCCTGCCTGCGGGCCGCGCCCAGGATCCGCAGCTGCTCCCGCCACTGGCCCTGCCGCGCGCGGATCAGGTTCAGGCAGTGGTGCGTCGCGGCCCGCAGGAGGTAAGCCGTTGGCGAGCTGGCCTGGCGCAGCTCGGGCAGGGCCTGCAGCAGCTTGACGAAGACGTCCTGCAGCGCATCGCGGGCCTCGGCATCGTCCTTGAGCAGATACCGGCAGCGCCCGTACACCGCCGCCGCGTGCTTCTCGTAGAGCTCGGCGAGGAGCCCCGCAGGGGAAGGCGGGCCGGACGACTCGCCGGCCCGCCCTCCTTCCAGTACGCGGAGCCCCTTCACGTTCACGGCGCGGACTTGCTCGAGAAGGCCGCGGGAGCGTAGGCGCAGCTGGTCTCGGCGCCGGCGTCCGGCCCGCCGAAGGGAGCGGCGACGATCTTGACGCTGGAGGAGAAGTACGAGACCGCGAAGGGCGCCGCGCCCCAGCACTCGGAGAGCGAGACGTTGTAGCCGCTGCCCACGCCGGCCACGTCGGCGCGGCCGGTGCCGCTGTTCTTCCAGCGCGAGTGGACCGAGAAGCGATCCTGGGTGGTGGTGTTGTGCACGGCGAAGTCGAGGTCGCCGCCGCCGGTGGTGTCGTTGGCGTAGCTGTAGACGAGGTTGTTGAGCTGCCCGATGTGCTGGTTGTCCTTGGCCCCGGTGAAGGTCACGTCGAGGTGCGCCGGGCCGACGTTGGTGTAGGAGGTGACTTCCAGCTTGCCGGTGGCGTCGTGCGGGCCGGGCAGCGTGGCGGCCTTGTCGAAGTCGATGGTGAAGTTGCCGCTGCCGTGGTGCTTCTGCGCGCCCGGGATGGCGTGGCCGTTCATGAAGACGACGAAGTCGGAGGTCGGCTTGGCCTTGTCCTGGCCCGAGAGCGCCCAGTCGTAGCCGTCGCCCTGCTGGGTGACCACCAGCTTGTAGACGCTGGCGTCGAGCGCGCCCGAGCCCGGGCCCCAGGTGCAGGTGTTGGCGGCGCAGCTGGTGGGCTCGGTGGCGGTGACCTGCTCGACGATGCCCAGCCACAGCGCGGTGCCGCCGTTGAAGGCGGTCGAGACGGCCACGGTCAGGTCGAAGAAGGGCGAGTGCTGGCCGGCGGTGCTGTTCTGGGTGATCTGGTCGGGCGGCGCGTCGGAGGTGGGGCTGGCAGAGCTGGGCGCGCCCATGGCGACGGTGTCCTTGCTGGGCAGCGCGTCGCGGGATTGATCCTTGAAGGACTGGGCTCCGCCGCAGGCCGCGGCGAGCAGAGAGAGAGCGAGAAGCTTGCGCATGCGGTGCTCCTTGTGTGGGGGCGGATCGCCCGCCCGTTCCACTGCTTTGGACACGGCCGAGGCGAAGAAATGGAAATGCGCCTCGCAAGCATATGACATCTTGGGGCATGTCTCCTTCCTGCGCCTTCTGCGACATCGCCCGGGGCGAGGGGCCGGCAGCGGTCGTCGCCCGCGAGGACCGGTTCTGCGCGTTTCTCGACGCCCGGCCCGTCTTCAAGGGTCACGTGCTGGTGGTGCCGGCGGATCACGTGCCCGACCTCGCCGCGCTACCGGAGGCGGACCTGGCCCCGCTCTTCTCCCTGGCCCGCCGCCTCGCCGCCGCGGTGGAAGCCGGCCTCGGCTCGCAAGGCGCGTTCGTCGGAATCAACAACAAGGTCTCGCAGAGCGTGCCGCACCTGCACGTCCACGTCGTGCCGCGCACCAAGGGCGACGGCCTGCGCGGCTTCTTCTGGCCGCGGACGAAGTACGTCAAGGACATCGAGCGCGACGACTACGCCCGCCGCATCCGCGAAGCGCTTCGGTAGGTCTTCCAGTCCGATTTCAGGACAGCGGTGTCGGATCGACCGGGGCAATTCGCCCGGCGTTGCCGGTCGTTGCAGAAAAAATCCCGCGATTACATGAGTTGCAATTTTTCCTGAAATTGGCGAGCCGTTTGCAGGTCAATATGGACATGAGCGTTCTACGAACCATGTCCCTCATCGTCGGCGGCGCCCTGGTGGCGCTCGGCGGCAGCGCGCTCGCGCTGTTCCTGTAGCCCCGAGCTCAGGGACCGGCGGCGACCGGCCTTTGCTGCCGCTGCAGGCGCCAGACCGCGCCCAGCGCCACCGACGAAATCGCCGCCAGCAGCATCAGCGCCTGGAAGACGGCCTGCCATCCAAAGCGGCTCGACACCCCGGCCACCAGCGCCCCCTGCGCGATGGCGCCCACCGAGCCGCAGCCGTTGATGAAGCCCGCCACCGTCGCCGCCGCCAGCGGTCCGCCCAGGTCCTGCGCGGCCACGCCGGAGATGAGCGCGTCGGGGCCGAAGAGGAAGAAGCCCACCAGCGCCATGGCGGCGAAGTTTGTCCAGAGCCCCAGCGGCGCGACCTGCCCGTAGAGCGCCAAGGCGCCCGCCAGCGCCACCGTGCAGACCGCGGCGATGGCGCCGCGCCGCCCCGGAAAGAGCCTGTCGGAGATCCACCCGACCAGGATGGCGCCGAAGATGCCCCCGAACTGGAAGGCGGTGGAGACATAGGCCGCCGTGTCCCGCGGATAGCCGAGGTTCTTCTCCAGATAGTAGGGCAGCCAGAAGTCGATGCAGTAGCGGATGAGCTTCATCCCGAAGTACGAGGCGCCGAGGAGCCACACCACCGGGTTGCGCAGCGCCTCGCGGGCGGCGGCCTTTACGGTCTCGCGCGACGCCTTGGGCGGCCGCTTCTCGAGCGGCTCGTGCTCGTGCGGGCCCTCCTCGAGGAAGAGCAGCACCACGATGCCCACCAGCGCCACCCAGACCGCCGGCCCGAGGAAGGCCGTCCGCCAGCCGTAGTGCGCGAGCAGGTAGGCAGCGAGCGCGGTTGCGAGGAGCGGGCCGACCTGGAAGCAGGTGGACCAGAAGCCCATCACCGCGCCGCGCTCGGTGGGGCCGTACCAGGCGGCCATCGCCTTGACGTTGCCGGGCCAGCCGGTGGCCTGCACGAAGCCGTTCAGGCCGAAGAAGAGGGCGAAGAGGCTGGCGCTGCTCGAGGCGCCGAAGGCGGCGATGAGGAAGGCCGAGGCGATCATGCCGTAGCCGATCAGGCGCCGCGAGCCGATGCGGTCGCCCAGCCAGCCGCCCGCGAACTGGCCGATGGCGTAGGTGGCGAGGTAGCCGGTGTCGATGGCGGCCAGGCCGGCCGTGGAGATGCCCAGCTCGGTCTGGATGGTGCGCTTCGCGACCGGGAAGTTCTTCCGGGCGAAGTAGTAGGTGGCGTACGAGACCCAGGTCAGGACGAAGACGCGCAGCCGCCGCATCCGCGCAGGTTACCTGGAGCCCGCGGCCAGCACACGCAGCGTTTCGCGATCCTGGACGAAGACGACGAGGCGGGTCCGCTGCCAGGAGGCGACGGTGGGGACCTCGACGTCGCCCTCCCAGGCCGCCGCGCTTGCGGCGATGCTGCCGACGCCCTCGAGCGACCGGACCACCGCGGTGTGCGGCAGCGCGCGGCCTTCGTTTTCGCCGCGCAGGACCTTGCTGACAAGGCCGTCCTCGACCACGGCGAGCAGCACCTGGGCGGGGCCGTGCGGAGGCAGTCTGGAGGCGGCGACGTGGACCCGGTGTCCACAACCCGGCGAGGGTGTTCCGGCCCCCCCTGTAGAAAAAAAATTAATTTTTTTTTCGGAGGGAGGGGGCGGTGGGGGAGTGGCCGGCGGGGCGGCGCAGCCAGTTAGCCGGACCTCGCCATGCGGATCGGCCGCCGCCGCCGTGGCTGCCCGGACGATGCCGTCCTCGTCCGAGCCGAGCACGTCGATGCGGCCATCGACCACGGCCTGCGGCGTATAGACCCGGTTGCGCGCCACCGCGGCGGCGTAACGCGACTGGCGGTCGGTGAACTTCCCGTCCGAGAAGGGGTCGCGCCAGCCCAGGCTGTTCCAGTAGTCGACGTGCTCCGAGAGCACGAGCAGCTGGACCCCGGGCGCGGGCTGCTTCTCCGCGAGCCGCGCCAGCACTGCGTCCGCGGGAGGACAGCTCGAGCAGCCCTCGGAGGTGAAGAGCTCGACGAGGATGGGCAGCGCGGCCATGAGCACGTCGGTTCCTACGCGCGACTTTTGCCCGCGGTTACGCCATACTGAACGCAATGTCAGCCCCCCCTGGCAGAGTGGCGCGCATGAGCGAATCCAACCTCCTCGACCTTCCCTTTGGAGCGCGGCACCAGGCGTCGTCGCGCCCTGCCGACGCCGGCCGCGTCCTCGTCTCCGACGCCTTCGAGCTCTTGCGCGGCCTCGCGCCGGAGTCGGTGGACCTGGTGGTCACCGACCCTCCCTACGAATCGCTGCAGATCCACCGCGCCCGCGGCACCACCACGCGGCTCACCACCAACTGGTTCGCCACCGTCCCCGACGCGCGCCTGCCCGAGCTTTTGCGCGAGGTCTACCGCGTGCTCCGGCCCGACCGGCACTTCTACCTCTTCTGCGACGAGGTCACCGCCGACGTCATCAAGCAGCAGCAGGGCGTCGGCGCGGCGCGGCTGCCCAACGGCGCGCGCCGCTGCTCCTGCGGGTTCAGCTACTGGAAAGAAGTGATCTGGGCCAAGACCACGCTCGACGGCGCAAAGATCCGCGGCGGCACCGGCTACCACTATCGCGCCGCCAGCGAGCGCATCCTCTTCTTCGAGAAGGGCAAGCGCGTGCTCAACGACCTGGGCATCCCCGACGTGCTGATGTCCCCGCGCGCCGGCGTTCCCGGACCTGCGGTCAAGCCGGGCGCGGTAGTGCGCACGCTCATCGCCCAGAGCACGGCCGAAGGAGAGCTGGTGGTCGATCCCTTCTGCGGCTCCGGCGTCGTCGGCGTCGAAGCGCGGGGGCTTTCGCGGCGCTTTCTCCTCGGCGACCTCGACCTTGCCTATCTCGATCCGTCGCTGGCAGCGCTCGCGCCCGCGGGCGCGGTGGTGGCGCGGGCAGCGGCTCCCTCGGACTCCGAGGCGCGCCAGCCGCCCGAGCTGGAGCTCCTCGCGACCATCAGCGCCTCGGAAGAGGAGCTGGAGGCAGCGCGGGCCTGCGGATGGATCGAGGACGACGCGCCCACCTCCGCGCTGGAAAAGCTGATGGCGCTGCGGCCCAAGGAGCGCGAGGCGGCGCTGCGGCGGGCCCTGCGCGCCGACGCCATCCGGCCGTCGGAGCCTGAGACCTTGCGCGCCTGGCGGGCGTGGGCGCTGAGCGGGAGACGCAGATGACCGAGCCCCAGGTGCTGCAGCTGGTCCCTCCGCCGCGCACGGTGCCGGAGCTGCTCGCCGCCCTGCGCGGGTGGGACCCCGGCGGCATCGGCAGCTGGGTTTTGGGCGCGCAGGCGGCGTTGCCCATGACGGCGGAGGAGGCGCGCCTGCTCGCCGCGCGAATGGAAGGACTCGAGCTCGCCTCCGCCGAGTTCGAGCGGGTCATCGCGCTGATCGGCTCCTCGCTGGGCCTCGACTTCCGGCGCAGGCTGACAGTGGGCAAGACCATCTACGGCAAGGACCGCGAGGTGGACGTGCTCTTCCGCGACGCCCGCAACGGCAACCGCCTCGCCGTCGAGGCCAAGTACCAGCGGGTCACCGGCACCGCCGACGAGAAGCTGCCCTACGCCGTCCTCAATCTGCAGACGCTGCCGCTCCCCGGCGTCATCGTCTACGGCGGCGGCGGCTTCCACCAAGGCGCACTGCACTGGCTCTGCGCCAACACGCGCGCCACCGACATCGCGCGGCTGGGCGAATGGCTGACGGTGTTTTTCGCTCTCTGAGCCCCGGCTTACGGCCCCTCGAGCCACGTCTCGAGGGGCCGCACATCCGCCTTCCCCGAGTACGCGCCAAGCAACTTCCGGGCCGCGTCGCGCTCCGCGTCGTCGAGCACCATGCTCCTCGGCAGCGGGGGCGCATTGCGCAGCCGCAGGAGCGCCGGCAAGTCGACGGTGACGAGGTTGTCGGCGAGGCCCTTGGCCTGCGGCAACAGCCGGAACAGGGCGCGCGCCAGCCGCCGCGTCCCGGCGAGGTAGGTGGACTGTGCCGAGCCGGCGCGGCCCACCGCGTCGACGATCAGCGTCACGCGCGCGGAATCGTCGAGGGCCGGAAGCTCGAGCAGCGAGAAGAGCGCGTCCGCCGCGGCCGGATCGACCAGCGCGCGCTCGCCGTAACGCACCCAGATCCATTGCGCAAAGACGAAATCGAGCGCCGCCGGCGCGATGGCCTTCGCCGCCTGCGCCACCTCCTGCACGGGCAGCCGCTTTTCTTCGGCGTGCGCCACGAGGCGCACTTCCTCGGCGGCCTTCGCCGGGAGCACCTGCTCCGGCTCCGCGAGCGAGGCCTCCAGCGAGGTGCCGACGCCGGCAACCACCACCTCGACGCCCTTGTCGAGCCGCTGCTCGGACCACGCGCCCGGAACGCCTTGGTACACGAAGGCATCGTTGCGATGCTGCACGATGGGCACCATGAGCTTCTTGGGCCCCTTGCCCTTGAACATCTCTTCGACGCGCACCGAGAGCTCGACGCGGCGGCGCGACAGCGCCTCGGCCTCTTTCTCCCACGGCCCCGGCTGGACCGCGGTCAGGACGATCCGCACCACGTGGGTTGCGCGCAGAAGGACGGAAGGCGAATGCAACAACACATCGGTGATCACGGGGCCTCAGGTGGTGGCGTCGAAAGACAGGCGGTTGACGGCGGGAGGGAAGCGGACTTCCAGGTTGGCGATGGGCCGGGCGACGCGCGACGCCGCGGGGTCGAGCGTCATCGACGTCGCGAACGGCGTCACCACTGTCGCCGCAAACGGCGCTGTCGCCGCGAAGGTGAGCGAGAGCCGCACGTTCCAGGTGTTGGTGTAGACCGACGCGAAGAGGCAACACGCCGCATCGGGTGGCCCGACGCCCGGGCCGCTGATCGGAGTCACCACGTTCCCCACGGTCGGCTGTCCCAGGGCTCCCGCTGCGGGCTGGTTGTTGGTCCAGAAGCAGAGGTCGTGGTGGAAGTCGACGTTGAACCGGTACGCGATCATCTGCGCCCCCGCGAAGCCTGGATGCACGGCCGGGTAACCGGGAATGCCCGGAGGGTCCCACATCTCGACCGTCCATTGCTGCCCGGACGGCGTCGCGCCGCCGACCGGAGGGATGGCAACCTTGTTGATCGCGTTGGGCCCCGGAGCGCCCATCCCTGCAGTGAGCACGCCGCCCATGCCCGCGCTCGCGAACGGGCTCGCGTCGAGCATCGGCATCGGCATGCGCGTCGGCTGCGCCGCGGGCGGCGGCAGGAACGTACCCTGCGGTTCTTGCGCTGCGAGAAGGAACTGGTGATGGATCTGCACCGTCGGCGGACCGACCAGATTCGGCACGGTGAGCTGGTAATCCGCGCCCCAGTCCAGCGTGTTTCCGCCGGGCGCCGTCGAACCCGGCGTCGGGATGATCTCCTGGATCCAGTTGCTGAACACGCGATCGAGGCCCCGCCGTCCGTTCGAGCCACCGCCGATCACGTTCACCACCGCACGGGCCCAGACGCCCGCATTCGCGCCCGCGGTCATGTTGCCGGTGACCGAGACGACGTTCGCATTTCCGGTGGGCGGCCCGCCGCCGGCGCTCCGAAGCGTGAGGTTCGGGCCGTTGTTCGCGCGGCTCAGGTTGTTCACGCCGACGGCTCGCACGAGGACGAAGTTCATGAGGATGTACGGCTCGGGGGGGAACGAGTCGGCTGTCGCAGGGTCGCGATCGAAGTCACCGCTCCCGTTCTCGTCCACGAAGGCGCGGACGCGGAACGAGCCGACCGAGTTCGGCAACAGGTTCGCGCGGGCGAGGGTCGGTGTGCCTGCGAGGGCGGTCACCGCGGGCCGCGCGTTTGCCGGCGCAGGGACGGGATTGATCACGTCGTTGGCGTCGCCGCCACCCTCTGCGGCGCCGGCGGGCCGCGTGTCGCGCAGCCGGCTCCACGACACCGGCGTGTTGGCCGGCTGCACCGTCACCTGCAGCTGCACCGGGTTGGCGGCGGCCAATGAATTCTCGATCATCACGATTGGCACATTCGCCGCGTAGCTCTCGTCGAAGTCGGCTGCGGCGATGGCCGCCGCGGTAGCGCGCCGAACCACGGTGTTCTGCACCGGCGTGTTGGTGAAGCCGTTGGCGGTGCGGTCGGTGAGCGCCTGGTTGGAAGGGATGGTGACCTGGAAATTGGTGAAGCGCACCGCGGTGAACGCGGCGCGATCGCCGTCGGCCTCGCCGCCCCGGATGCCTAGCTGGAGCTGCACGTCGCGCACCGCCGTGCTCACCGTCTGGCCCTCGACGAAGAAAGCCAGCCCTCGGGATCCAGCCACCTGCGGCGCGGCGGAGAGCTGCGCCTGCGTGATCGTGTGTGGCAGGGCGACCGCGGCTTCCCCTGCCGCGCGGATCTCTGCCGGGAAGAGCTGCACCGCGCCCGTCGCCGCACCGCCGGCAGCGGGCGCGGTCCTCAGCTCGAGGTCCTGCGCGAAGTTGGGCGGACGCACCTCGCGGACGACCAGCCTGGCGCGGCCGTGCTGGAAGTTCGGATCCTGGAGATGAACGAAGCGGCCGCGGTCGGTCTTCGCGTTCGCCGCCATCGCGGCCGGG
>JANXXR010000415.1 GCA_025350525.1 Deltaproteobacteria bacterium | reverse complement strand
CTCACTCGGGGAGAGCTCGCATGAAACGCATCTTTGGCTGGTTCACGCGCGTCAACGCCTTCCGCATCGGCCTCGTCATCGGCCTGTTCTTCGCGGGGACGCACGTCTACAACCTGGCCCGGCGCGGCGACATCCCCCTGCTCACCAAGATGGAGAGCGCCATGACCGACCTGCGCCTCAAGCAGTCGATCTGGCTGGGCGCCTCCGAGCAGTCGGGGCGGGTGGTCATCGCCGCCGTGGACGAGCCCGCCATCGGCAAGTTCGGCCGGTTCCCCTGGGACCGGCGGGTGATGGCCGGCCTCATCGACAAGCTCAACGAGGAAGGCGCCGCGGCGGTGGGCTTCGACATGTCGTTCTCCGACGAGGACCTGGGCGGCCAGTTCGCCGGCGCCAAGCGCTACCGCAAGCGCTTCGAGGACATCTCGCTGGCCTCGCCGCGCAACCGCGCTTCCATCGAGCGCTTCGACGACGCCGAGTCCGAGATCTCCGGCGCCGCCTCCGCGCTGGGCTTCTTGAGCCGCAAGGTCGAGCCCGACGCCGAGCCCATCTACGCCACCGCCAAGGGCCGCCTCGAGGACGGCAAGCAGAAAGTGACCGCCGTCAAGACGCTGCTTGCGAGCCTGCTCAAGCAGCACGAGGAGTACGCGGCCGAGCTGGATCACGATCTCACCGGCAACGATCCCGACCACGAGCTGGGCGCCGCCGTCGGCCGCGCCGCCGGGAAAGTCGTGCTGGGCTGGGTGGCGCTGACGCAGCCGGAGATGAAGGACTTCAAGCCCGAAGACGCCGAGGACGCAGTCAAGGCGATCGAGCGCTCGAAGATCGTGATCCCCGAATTCTCCCGCGGCGAAGGCCTGCCCTCGACGCCCTTTCCCATCAGCTGGATCAAGGAGTACTCGGGCCTGCGCCCGCCGCTCGCGCCCATCGCCAGGGACGCGAAGTGGTTCGGCTACTTCAACACGCTGCCCGACTACGACGGCGTCATCCGCCACTCGCCGCTGGTGCTGCGCATCCGCGGACGCTACCTGCCTTCGCTCGAGCTGGCGGTCGCCGCCGTCGCGCTCGGCGTCGATCCCCGCGACATCATCCCCATCACCTCCAACGACACCGGCGACGGCGACTTCGACCACATCGAGCTGGGCAAGAAGAGGAGCATCCCCACCGACGCCCGCGGCCTGCTCGAGATCCACTACTTCGGCACCAAGGGGACCTTCAACCGCTACTCCATCGCCGACATCATGACCGGCGCGCTGCCCAAGGGCACGCTCAAGGACAAGGTGGTCATCGTCGCCGCCACCGCGCAGGGAACCTTCGACCAGCGGGTCACGCCGCTCGACAAGGACACCGCCGGCGTCGAGACCCACGTCAACGCCATCGAGACCATCCTCTCGGGGAAGTACCTGAAGCGCGGCATCCTCGTCGATACGCTGGAGGTCTTCTTCCTCCTCTTCACCGCGCTCGCCTTCGCCTTCATCTTCGCGCGGGTCAAGGTCCAGCTGGCCCTGCCGGTGGTGGTCATCTCGGCCGCGGCGGTCTGGGTGGTCGCGAGCGTGCTCTTCATCGGCGGCTACTCGGTCTTCGCCGCGCTGCCGCTGGTGGAGCTGGGCGCCATGTTCGTGCTGGTCACCGTCTATCGCTACGCCACCGAGGAGCGCGACAAGCGGCAGCTGCGCAAGGCCTTCCAGCTCTACCTGAACCCGGAGGTGATGGAGGAGATGCTCGAGCAGCCGGCCAGCCTCCAGCTGGGCGGCAAGGAACTGGAGCTGAGCGTGATGTTCAGCGACATCCGCGGCTTCACCACCATCGCGGAGAAGCTCTCGCCGCAGGCGCTGGTGCACCTGCTCAACGCCTACCTCTCGCCGATGACGGACATCGTCTTCCGCAGGCGCGGCACCCTCGACAAGTACATCGGCGACGCGGTGATGGCCTTCTTCGGCGCGCCGGTGCAGACGCCGCTGCACGCCGCCAACGCCTGCGACGCCGCGCTGGAGATGATGGAGGTGCTGGCGCGGCTGCGCGAACAGTGGCGTATCGAGGATCCCAACATCCCCGAGGTGGACATCGGCATCGGCATCAACTCCGGACCGATGGTGGTCGGCAACATGGGCTCGCAGCAGCGCTTCAACTACACGGTGATGGGCGACAACGTGAACCTCGCCTCGCGGCTCGAGGGGCTCAACAAGGAATACGGCACGCACATCCTCGTCACCGAGCCGACGCTCCACGCCGCGCGCAAGGGGCTGCAGGAACCGGCGGCCTACCTGGTGCGCGAGCTGGACGCGGTGCGGGTGAAGGGCAAGAAGGATCCGGTGCGGCTCTTCGAGCTGCGCCGCCGCGGGCCGGCGCTCACCGAGGAGGTGCC
Source organism: Deltaproteobacteria bacterium (assembly GCA_025350525.1). Taxonomy (GTDB): domain Bacteria; phylum Myxococcota; class Myxococcia; order Myxococcales; family 40CM-4-68-19; genus 40CM-4-68-19. The sequence continues at coordinate 13,287 of JANXXR010000415.1, read as the reverse complement.
GCTGCTCGAGGGCTACGCCGAAGGGCTGCGGCTCTACCGCGCGCAGAAGTTCTCCGAGGCGCGGCTGCAGTTCGAGTCGCTGCTGGAGCGGTTTCCCCACGACGGGCCGAGCCGGCTCTTCCTCCGCCGCTGCGATGACATGACGCAGAGCCCGCCGGGGGAGGATTGGGACGGGGTCTTCAAGATGGAACACAAGTGAAGCAGGAGCCCGCGGCGTGACCGAAATCACGGTTCAGATAAATTGACCGTTACTCCACAGCACTGATAGGAATTCTGCATGGCGGGCGAGGACGCACTCTTCCAGCGATTCGGCAAGGAGTTCAAGCGCGGTGAGGTCCTCTTTCTCGAAGGGGATGTCGGCAAGGAGATGTACGTCATCCAGGCCGGCAAGGTGAACATCACCAAGAAGGTGCGGGACACCGAGAAGATCCTGGCCACGCTCGGCGCCGGCGAGTTCCTCGGAGAGATGGCCATCTTGAACAACAAGCCGCGCTCGGCCGGCGCGGTCATGGCCGAGGACGGCAAGCTGCTGGTCATCGACCCCAAGACCTTCGAGGCGATGATCCGCGGCAACGTCGAGATCGCGGTCCGCCTCATCAAGAAATTGTCCGACCGGCTGCAGGAGGCCGACGAGCAGATCGAGAACCTCTTGCTCCGCGATCCCAACAGCCGCGTCGTCCACCAGCTCCTCACCGCCGCGCAGAAGCGCGGCAAGGACACGCCGCAGGGCAAGCTGGTGACGGTCAACCTGAACGAGCTGCACGGCCGCATGGGCCTCACCATCGAAGAGGTGCAGGAGGCGGTCAACAAGACGGCCAAGGCGCGCATCATCGCGCTGGTGCCCGAAGGCGTGGTCGTGCCCGACACCGGGAAGATGCAGAAGTATCTCGAGTTCCTGGAGATGAAAGAGCGGTTCGGGGACTAGCCATGAAGACCGCGCCCGGAGCCAGGCCGTGAACCCGATCGGAAACGCGCCGCAGGCGCCTCCCCGCGGGTCCACGGCGCGCGGAGCCAGGCCGTGAAGATCCGCGTGCTGGGCTGCCACGGCGGCTCGCTCAAGGGCTTCCGCACCACCTGCTTTCTCCTCGACGGCAAGCTGACCGTCGACGGCGGCGCCATCTGCGACGCGCTCGAGCTCGAGGAAATCTACAAGATCGACGACATCTTCCTCACCCACGGCCACTTCGATCACATCAAGGACGTGCCGCTGATGACCGATCTGCTGGTCGGCCATCGCGTGAGGCCCGTCGTCGTCCACGGCCCCACCGAGACCATCGAGGCGATGGACAAGGACATCTTCAACAACCGGGTGTGGCCCGACTTCCGCGTCATCCCCACCAAGGAGAAGCCGGTCCTTGCCTTCGAGGTGATGCCGATCCACAAGCCGGTCACCTGCCAGGGCCTGAAGATCCGCGCCATCCCCGTGCACCACCCCGTCTACTCGGTGGGCTACATCATCGAGGGAAAGTTCGGCGCCATCGCCTTCTCCGGCGACACCGGCCCCACCGACGAGCTGTGGCGCGCCATCAACGCGACGCCCAACCTCAAGGCCGTCTTCCTCGAGCTGAGCTTCCCCACCAACATGCAGTGGCTGGCCGACATCTCCGGCCACTTGACCCCGAAGACAGTCATGTCCGAGCTGGGCAAGCTCGACCGGCGCGGCGCCAAGGTCTATCTCTACCACCTCAAGCCCGCCGTCATCGAAGAGGTCAAGGCCGAGGTGAAGGCCCTCAAGCAGGACTTCCTCCACGTCTGCGAGCTGGACGAGGTCTACACGATCGCGTGAGCGATCTCTTGGGTCCCATGAAAGCCTTGTTCGCGGCGTTCCTCTGCTTCGCCTTCGCATCCGGAGCGCGCGGGCAGGCGGTCGAGCACGCGCCGCCGCCTCCGCCGCCGGCCCGGTCGTCCATCGAGCAGCAGAACCAGGCCAACGCCGCCGCCGCCGCCGCCGCGGGAGCGGGAGCGGCGCTGGTGGTCACCCAGGAGATCGATCCGGGCTCGATGGATCCCTTCGCCTTCCCGGCGCCCACCACCCGCGCGCGGCAGTGGCTGGGCTACGCCTCGCCCTGGACGGTGCTGCTGCTCGCCATCGCCCTCACCATGCTGGCGGGGCTGATCGGCAAGTTCACGCCCGGCAAGAGGCGGCGCATCAAGCGCGCCACCATCCTCTTCATGCTCTACCTGACCACCTTCATTCTCGCGGCCATCCTCGGCATGGTCCACGCGGAAGGCTGGTCGCGGCGGGTCTGGTTCCTCGCCGATCTCTTCGAAGTCCTCGTCGTCATCGACTACGTGGCCATCCTGCTCTTCGACCTGGTGCTGCTCGGGCTGCGCATCGAGGTCGCCAACATCGTCCACGACCTGGCGCTGGGCGCCGCGTACATCCTCGCCTTCATCGGCATCCTCCACCGCAGCGGCGTGCACCTCTCGGGGATCATCGCCACCTCGGCGGTGGTGACGGTGGTGCTGGGCCTCTCGCTGCAGGCGACGCTGGGCAACGTGCTGGGCGGCATCGCGCTGCAGCTCGACGACTCCATCCACGTCGGCGACTGGGTGCAGCTCGCCTCGGGCCAGCAGGGGAAGATCACCGCCATCCGCTGGCGCCACACCGTCGTCGAGACGCGCAACTGGGACACCATCATCGTGCCCAACTCGGGCCTGCTGGGCGAGAACATCACCATCCTCGGCCAGCGGCAGGACCAGCCGGTGCAGCACCGGATGTGGGTCTACTTCAACATCGACTTCCGCTATTCGCCGGAGGAGGTCATCAACGTCGTCGAGGACGGGCTGCAGTCGACGCCCATCCCCAACGTCGCCGCCTTCCCTCCGCCCAACTGCATCTGCTTCGACTTCTCCCGCAACGAGAAGGGCGGCGAAAGCTACGCCAACTATGCCGTGCGCTACTGGCTCACCGAGCTGGCCGCCGACGACCCCACCTCCTCGGCGGTGCGGGTGCGGACCTACGTGGCGCTCAAGCGCGCGGGCATCCCGCTGGCGGTGCCGGGGCAGACGGTCTGGGTCTCGATGGACGACCCGCAGCACAAGGAGCGCAAGCTGCAGCGCGAGCTGTCGCACCGCATGCAGGCGCTCGAGCACATCGAGATGTTCGCGCAGCTCAACGCCGACGACCGCATGCGGCTCGCCGAAGGCATGCGGCCGGCGCCCTTCGGGCGGGGAGAGATCATCACCCGGCAGGACTCGGCGGCGCACTGGCTCTACGTGGTCACCAAGGGCGAGGTCGAGGTCCGCATCCGCGGCGAGGGCGGCGTCGAGAAGCTGGTGACGCGGATGGGCGCGCCCAACGTCTTCGGCGAGATGGGCGTGATGACCGGCGAGCGGCGGACGGCGTCGGTGATCGCGGCCACCGAGGTGGACTGCTACCGGATCGACAAGGAAGTCTTCAAGGCCGTGCTGCGCAGCCGCCCCGAGATGGTCGAGGTGATCTCGCAGGTGATGGCCAAGCGGCGCGTCGATCTCGCCGCCGTGCGCGAGGGGCTCGACGCCGAGGCGAAGAAGCGGCGGGTGACGGCGGAGCGCAGCAAAATGCTCTCCAGCATCCAGAGCTTCTTCGGGCTCGACGACGACAAGTCGTAGCCAGCGTCGGTTCGCCGTCGCCCTGGTCGCGGGGGCGGTTCAGCCATTCGCGGGCGCGTCCTGTGCTAGAACGCCGGCACATGGCCTGGTACCACCGCGTTCCTGCCCCCAAGCTTCCCACCGACCAGCGCAAGTCGCGCATGGAAGGGCTGTGGATCAAGTGCGACGGCTGCGGCGAGATCGTCTACAAGGCCGAGGTCGAGAAGAACCTGGAGGTGTGCCCCAAGTGCGACGAGCACTTCCCCTTCCCGGTGCGCCGCCGGCTCGAGCTGGTGCTCGATCCCGACAGCTTCGTCGAGCACGATCTGGGCCTGGAGAGCACCGACCCGCTGCAGTTCTCCGACTCGAAGAAGTACAAGGACCGGATCAAGGCCACCTCGAAGAGCAGCAGCGAGACCGAGGCCTTCGTCTCGGGGCTGGGGCGCATCGCCGGGCGCGAGGTGTCGATCGGCGCCTTCCACTTCGGCTTCATGGGCGGGTCGATGGGCAGCGTGGTCGGCGAGAAGGTGACCCGCGTCTTCGAGCGGGCCACCGAGCGGCGCATCCCTGCCATCATCTTCAGCGCCTCGGGCGGCGCGCGCATGCAGGAGGCCATCTTCTCGCTGATGCAGATGGCCAAGTCCTCCGCCGCGCTGGCGCGCTTTCGCACGGTGCGCAAGCCGTACATCAGCGTGCTGCTCGACCCGACCACGGGCGGCGTGGCGGCCTCCTTCGCCTTCCTGGGCGATGTCATCCTGGCGGAGCCCAAGGCGCTGATCGGCTTCGCGGGCCCGCGGGTCATCGAGCAGACCATCCGCCAGAAGCTGCCCGAAGGCTTCCAGCGCAGCGAGTTTCTGGTGAAGCACGGGATGATCGACGCCATCGTCCACCGCAAGGAGATGCGCGACCGGCTGGCGCAGCTCCTCGGGCTTCTGGGCTGAATGGGCTGGTGGCGCGACTTCTTCGACGAGGACTATCCGGTCCTCTATGCGCCCGCGCTCGATCCGGAGCGCACCGAGCGCGAGGTGGCCTGTGCGGTGGCGCTGCTGCGGCTGCGCGAAGGGTCGCGGCTGCTCGATCTCTGCTGCGGGACCGGGCGGCACGCCATCGCGCTGCGGCGGCGCGGCCTGCGGGTCGCCGGCGTGGATTCCAGCTTCAAGCTCTTGAAGCTGGCGCAGGAGCGGGCGGGGAAGGTGGGCGCCTTTCCGGCCTGGGTGGGCGGCGATGCGCGGGAGCTGCCGCTGCGTGCGGGCGCGTTCGACGCGGCCATCTGCCTCTTCAACTCCATCGGCTACGGCACCGACGCCGAGGCGCTGGCGATGCTGCGCGAGGCGCGCCGCTGTGCGCCGGCGCTCCTGCTCGAGACGGTGCACCGCGACGAGCACGTCCGCAACGCCGCGCCCGGGGGCGTCTTCGAGTGGGCCGAGCGGGACGGCGTGCGGATCCTGGTGGAGCGCCGGATCGAGCCCGTCTCCGGTATTTCGTCTGCGAAATTCCGCATGCAGCGTGCGGGGCAGGCCGACGTGATCAAGGACTTCCGCCACCGCCTCTACGCGGCCACCGAGTTGGTGGCGCTGCTGCGCAAGGCCGGCTACGAGCGCATCGACTGCTACGGCGACTATGACCGCCGGCCCTTCGCCATCGACTCCCCGCTCTTCCTGGCGCACGCGCGATGACGGCCGAGTGCACGAAGTGCGGCGCCTGCTGCGTGGCGCCCGACATCGCGGCGCTGGGGAAGGGGCTGGGCGAACGGTGTCCGCACCTCACGGCGGAGAACCTCTGCGCCGTCTACCAGAGCCGGCCGCAGATCTGCCGCGACTACCAGGCCGACTGGCTCTGCGACCGCATCGCGGCCCCGACGCTTGCGGAGCGGGTGCGAAACTACCTGGCCGTCTTCGACCTGGCTCCTTCGGCCCCGCTGCAATTCGTGCAACTCGCCCTCCCCGCCACCGTCCGCCCAGCGAGCCCGAAGCCCCTCTCCTCCCCATGACCTTCGCAGAGCTCAAGACTCTCCTCTTCGCCCGCAGCAACTTCGGGATGAAGCTGGGCCTCGAGCGGATGCAGGAGGCCTGCGCGCTGCTGGGCGAGCCGCAGCGGAGCGCGCCCGTCCTCCACGTCGCCGGCACCAACGGCAAGGGCTCGACCTGCGCCTTTGCCGAGGCGTCCTTGCGGGCTGCGGGGCTGCGCACCGGGCTCTATACGTCGCCGCACCTCAACCACTTCTGCGAGCGCATCCGCCTCGGCGGCGAGCCCATCACCGAGGAGCGCGCCTGCGAGCTGCTGGAAGAATTGCGCAAGCGCGTTCCCTGGGCGCTGGGCGATCCGGGGCTGACCTTCTTCGAGATCGTGACGCTGATGGCGTTCCTCGCCTTCCGCGAAGTGGAAGTGATGGTCGTCGAGGTGGGCCTCGGCGGAAGGCTCGACGCCACCAACGTGGTCGAGCCGCTGGCCTGCGCGGTGGCGACGCTGGGCCTCGAGCACACGCAATACCTCGGCTCGACGCTGGCGGAAATCGCCTTCGAGAAGGCCGGCATCTTCAAGCGGGGCGTGCCGGCGGCGAGCGCGGGACAGCCCTTCCCCGCCGCGCAAGTGCTGCAGCGCCGCGCCTCCGCGCTGGGAATTTCACTCTGGCGCCCGGGCCGCGACTACCGGTTCGAGAGCCGCGATGTCAGACCCTTCTGTTACCAAGGTCCTCGCTGGGCGGTGCGCGCCGGAGACCTCGCGCTGCAGGGGCATCACCAGCGGACAAACGCTGCGCTCGCCTGCGCGCTGCTCGAAGCGGCAGCGCAAACCGGACTTCGCGTGGAACCCATCCACGCCGAAGCCGGACTGCGCACCGCCCGGTGGCCGGCGCGACTCGAGCGATTCGGCAACGTGCTCGTCGACGGGGCGCACAATCCGCCCGCCGTCAACGCATTGGTCCGCGCCCTGCCGGCGCTGGTCACGGGAAAGATCCATCTCGTGTTCGGAGCGCTCCAGGACAAGGACGCGGCTGCGATGCTGCGGGAGCTTCTGCCGCTCTGCGCCTCGATGCACTTCTGCGCCCCCGACTCGCCGCGCGCCTTGCGGCCGGAGGTGCTCGCAGCGTTCTGCCTCGACGCCGTCCACGCGGCCGGGCAGGTGCGCGCCACCCCCGTCAACCCGGTCGGGGATGTGCGACCGGACGCCGTCAACGCGGCCGGGGAGGTGCGTGCGTTTCCCGTGAACCCGGATGGGGAGGTGCGTGCTTTCACCTATGACAGTCCGACGGAGGCGCTGGCGGCCGCGCGGCAGTGGGCCGCAGGGGAGGGCACGGTCCTCTGCTGCGGCTCGCTCTACCTCGCTGCCGAGGTGCGGGCCCTCCTCCTCGGCGAGCGGCGCCTCCCCATGCCCAGCGAACGTCTGTAAAAGGACAGGTCGTTTGCTGGTGGCCGGCAGGCTCCTTAGCTTAAGACCAGCGTGGACCCGACGGGTTTGAGGCCGCGACTTTTCATCCCGGGAAGACATGCGCCGTCTTGACCTAAAGCCAGCTCCCAGCGTCCGCGAGCTCGCGGAGATCCCCTTCAAGTCGCTCTACCAGAAGGAGATCTACGACGCCCCGACGGCGGACGGTTGGGTCCTGCAGATCTCGCGCTACAAGCCGCTGCCGCAGGCCTGGGAGCAGCCCATCTTCGGACAGCCGCTGCTGCTGGTCCCGGGCTGGTCGCAGAACCGGCACGCCTTTACCTGCGGCGATTTCGTCAAGCACCTCCTCGCGCACGGCGCCGACATCCACATCCTCGAGCTGCGCGGGCACGGGCGCTCCAGCCGCGAGCTGCAACTCGAGCGCGCCGCCCAGACCGGCGGCGCGGCCCCGGCCGACCTCGACTGGGACTGGGATCTCGACAGCTACTACCTCCACGACATCCCGGCCGGCGTCGCGGCGGTGAAGCAGAAGACCGGCCGCAGCAAGATCTTCTACGTCGGCAACAGCATGGGCGGCATGCTCGGCTACGGCTACGCCGGCGCGCACCAGGATCTCGCCGGGTTGGTCGCCATCGGCGCGCCCAGCGACATCGGGCGCGGCTTTCTCGGCCTGCGCGCCGCCGCGCTCTTCGGCCCGGCGCTGATGGGCCCGCTGCTCGACGCCGTCTGCCGGGCCGCCAGCGAGGTGGAGCGCACCCGCCACGGCGCCGCGCGGCTGCTGCGCAAGGTGCGCGTCTTCGCCCGCGCCGCAAATCTGCTGGCGGCGCCCGGCACCGAGTACAAGCCGGTGCAGTTCAATCACGTCCCGGTGGACGCGCTCTTGCGCACGCTCGCGCACGCCGCCACCGAGAGCAATTTGCGCCGCTACGAGCTGGTGGCGCGGTACATCGGCTCGCTGCTCAACCCCGCCCGGGTCACCGCCGAGGACTTCCGCTGGCTGCTCTCGCAGGGCGGCGAGAAGGAGCCCCGCCGGGTCATCGAGCAGTTCGCCCGCTGGATCCGCAACGACGAGATGAAGTGCTACCAAACCGGCTACGACTTCAAGGAGCATTTCAAGGACATCCGCGTGCCCATGGCCATCTTCTTCGGCGACCTCGACAAGATCGCCTCGCGGCACAGCACCCGCGGCATCTACCGCGAGGCCAAGAGCGAGTACCTCCTCTGGCGGCCGGTCAAGGAGAACAGCCACCTCGAGCTCACCATGGGCTCCGACATCCACCAGATCTGCGAGGACGTGAAGGACCTGGTGGAGTACGCGATGCGGCGCCGCGCGGTGTCGCGCGAATCGCTTGGGTGAGCCCCGGGCGCGTGCTACCGTCGCGCGACGTGCGTGACCGGACTTCTGCGCCATCCTCCCTCGTGCGGCGAAGTCTGGCGGCGGCGTGCGCGCTCACTTGCAGCCTCGCCGTCGCGCAGGAGCGGGGCCGGCTCATCAAGGTGCGGGCGGGCGGCGACGCTGCCGAGAGCTTCATCGAGCTGGTCGGCGATCGGCCGCTCTCCTTCACCACCCTCAAGCTGCGCTCTCCCGCGCGCGTCATCGTCGACTTCGCCGACACCGACCTGGCCCTGGCCGAGCGCGACCTGCCGGTGGACGACGGCACCATCCGGCGCGTCGCCGCCGCGCCGGCGGGGCAGAAGACGGCGCGCGTGGTCATCGAGCTCCTGGCGGACGCGGAGTTTGCCGTGCGCGCGCACGGGAGCACCATCGAGGTGCGGGTGCCGCGCATCGCGCCGCTGCTCGCCAAAGTGGAGCGAGAACCGACGGGGCCGGGCGCCCAGCCGTTGCCAGAAGCGGCGCGAGCGGCCGGCAGCCCGGGAGCGCGCACGCAGGTCGCGGCCGCAGAGCCTCCTTCGACAGGCCCGAACCCCGCGGCTACCGGGCCGTCGCCGCAACTTGCGCCGTCGCCGGAAGTTGCGCAGGAGGCGGCAGCGGGAGGAGGTGCGCAGGCAGCGCGTTCGTCGGCGGTCGGAGACGCGGTGGCCGCTGCGGGGCAAGCGGGTGCGCCGGACGAGGCGCGAGCCGCTCCCTCCTCCGCCGAAGCTTCCGCGCCCGCCGGAGCAGCGGCTGCGGAGTCGCAGAAGCGCGCGTCGCTGCCGACGGTGGCGCTGGTGGGCTCGCGGCAATCGCTGCCGCCGCCAGAGAGCGCCCCAGCGCGCAAGCGCCGTGAGAAGGAAGAGCGCGTGGCGGCGTATGCGGCGGCGCAGCGTGGAGCCGCGGAGCAGTCGGCTGCGGCGCAGCGGGCGGCGCGCGAGCGCAGGCTTGTCGCGGCCGCCGGGCAGAGAAGCGCAGCGGAGCGCGCCGCCGAGGAGAGATCCGCTGGAAAGCGCGCCGCCCCCGACCGCCAGCGCAAGGTCGCGACCGCCGCCCCGCGCCACTCCATCACCGGCATCGGCTTCCGTCCGGTGGGGGGCGGCGAGGTCATCGTCCGCAGCGACCAGCCTCTCGAGTACGGCGTAGCGGCCGAGGGCGACGCCGTCGTCCTCCACCTTCCGGGCGCCGGCATCGCCCTGCCCAACAACCGCCGCCCGCTCGACACCCGCTTCTTCGGCGGTCCGGTGCAGCGGGTGGTGCCGCTCGCCGTCGCCTCCGGCACCGACCTGCGCATCGAGGTGCGCGGGCACGCCGACTACCAGCTCGCGCAGGCGGGCGGCGTCCTCACGGTGACCTTCTCCGCCCCTCGCTAGTCCTCCGGCAGCACCTGGCCGACATGCTCCGACGCAGCGCCACCAATGCAGCCATCCTCAGTGCAGCCATCCTCGCGCTCGCACTGGGCCCGCCCGCCTTTGCGCAGGCGGGGGCGGCCACGCTCCTGGCCGGGCCGCCCGATCAAGAGGTGCTCATCGAGTCCGACACCCTCGTCTACGGCTGGGAGTCGCAGGTGCTGCAGCTCGAGGGCCACGTGGTCGCCCGGCGCGGGGACGGACTGGTGCGGGCGCAGTCGGGCACGCTCGACCGGGCGCACGGCGTGCTGGCGCTGCAGGGAGGCGTGCTGGGCGTGCAGGGCAAGGACGTCTTCCTCGCCGACGAGGCGGTGGTCGACCTGAACACGCGGGTGGCCGACCTGCGCCACGCCACCCTCTACCTGAAGGAGAAGCCCGCCAACCCCGACGCGCCCACCGCCGGCAAGAACGCGCTGGTGCTGCACGGCACGCGGGTGCGCAAGCTCAAGGACGGCAGCTACACCGCCGAGGAGGTGCGGCTCACTCCCTGCGACTGCGCGGGCGAGCCCGACTACGAGCTGCTCGCGCACACGGCGCACCTCGAGGGCGACCGCGCGCACCTCTCTGGCACCCGGCTCGAGTTCCTCGGCGCCACGCTGCCGCTCTTTCCGCTCTCGCTCCCGCTCACGCAGCGGCAGTGGGGCCTGCTCGCTCCCGAGCTCGGCTTCGGCAGCTCGTACTGGTTCACCTACGCGCAGCCGATCTTCCTGCCGCTCGGGCAGAGCAACGATGTGACCCTCACGCCCGGCTACTACACCGGGGGCACCACCCACTTCGACCCCGCCACCGGAGCGGCCCAGCTGCCCTCGCAGGGCACGCGCGCCATCAAGGGCCCGCGGCTTGGGCTGGAGTGGCGCTACGCGCCGGTGCAGGGAACGACCGGCTCGCTCGACTTCAACCTCTACGACGACCGCGATCAATCCGACTCGAAGGAAGCTCCGTCCGCGTTCGCCGGAGAGCGCGGCACCTCGGCGGGCCGCGGCATCGGCGGCGTGCGCGGGCTGGCCCACTGGAACCACCGCACCGAAGCGCCGGGGTTCGTCTTCGCCGTCCAAGGGGCGGCGGCCACCGACGTGATGGCGGTGCGCGATCCACAGCCGTTCGCGCTCGACAGCGTGCAGGATTTGCTCCGCACCGACCTGGGCGCGTGGAGCGCGCACGGCCCGCTGACCGTCGGCGCGGACGCGACGCTGATGCAGGACATGCGGGTCGCCGGCACCAGCACCGATCGCCGCCTCTTCGGCGCCGAGGCGCGGTCCACCGTGCAGCGGCTGCCGGGGCTGTTCGCGCAGCTGGCGCCGGTGCCGCTGGGTCTCTTCCAGCTCTCGGCGGAGGCGAGCGCGGTGCAGTTCGAGAGCCTGAAGGCGCCCGGCCCTGAGGAGCGCACCACAGGCTTCGGCCCGACCGACCGCGGCGCATCGGCGGGCCTCGCGGTGTTGCCCTACGACGGCTCCCGCTCAAAAGCGCTGCGCTTCGATCTCGCGCCGCGAGTGGCCATCGCCGGGCCGGCTTCGCTGCCGGTCGATCTGCGCGCGGAAGCAGGAGCGCGCCTCGACACCTGGATCCTGGAGGGGCACGCCGACCGGAACCGTTCGCGCGCGTACGGTCTCTTCGGCGCCAGCGCCGGCCTGCCGCTCGAGCGCCTCTTCGGAGGCCTGCTCCACCGCATCGAGCCGCAGGTGGCGCTGCGGGCCATCACCCGGCCGCTGCAGTCGGGCGGGCCGCCCATCGGCGATCTCACCGACGCCGGCGGCCCGAACTTCGCCTCGGCCCCCGACGCCGCGCAGCAGGGCCTCAGCCCCGGCGTGCCGCTCCCCGTCGGCACCAGCGCCGGAGTGCCCGCCGCGCGCCGCGCCTACGACGAGATCGACTTCGCCGCGCCGCTCTCGGGCGCCATCGAAGCCACCGCGTCGCTGTTGCAAGCCTTCTGGACCCGGCCGGCGAACCGCGTCTTCACCTTCGACCTCAAGCAGGACTTCCTCCTCTGGATGCACGGCGGGCGGGCCCGGGTGGGCGAGGCGAGCGCGTCTTTGGGAGGACAGGTCGGGCCGGCCTCCTTTGGCGCCTCGGTGCGCTACGACTGGGCGCTGCGCGATCTCTCCGCGCTCAGCGCCGGAGGAGGCGCCCGCGACGGCCGCGGCGACGAGGTGCACGCCTCGCTGGCGCTGCTGCGCGGAAGCTCGAGCGAGCGGTTGCGCGCCGGCATCGACGAGCTCTTCTCGGCCGCCCGCTACAGCGCGGCGCCCGGCGGCCTGACCGGCAACGCCAGGGTCGGAGCCTCGACGCCGCTGCCCAAGGCGGGGCTGCGCGCGGGCTACGATCTCGCCTGGACGCCGGGCGACACGCCGGTGGACTTCGCAAACCTCTACCACTCGGCGACGCTCACCTACGAGACTCCCTGCCGCTGCGCCGGCCTCCTGCTCGTCCTCGGCCTTCCCTTCCACGACGGCCACTTGCTGAAAGATCGACCAGACTTCAGTTTTCGTCTCGACTTGAAATCCCTCGGGTCCTTCGCGACATTCTAGGGTCGCTCCGAGGTTCACTCGTGGTGTCTGGAAAGGAGCAAGGGTGCTGGTACTGCTTTCGTCCGCAGCGTAACTGGGGGCTCGGCGTCCAGAGATGGTTCAAGCAAGCGTCGTCAAAGATGTCGGGCGCAGAATCCGCCAGCTCAGAGTCTCTCGCGTCGGCGTACGCATGACGCAGGAGGATCTCAGCGAGCGTGCGCGCATCAGCGTCTCGTTCCTCTCGATGATCGAGCGGGGCGAGCGGTCCCCACATCTCGAGACGCTGGCCAAGATCGCCGAGGCCCTGGAAGTGCGCCTCGTCGATCTCTTCCACACCGGCGACGAGCAGGACGGCATCGAGCCCATGTTCCGCCCGCTCATCGAGGCCTGCCGCAAGTACAACCTGGGCAAGCGCGATGTCGATCGGCTGGTCGGGGTGGTCCGCACCATGTTCGCTTGACGGTCCGCCTCAGGCCCGGCACGGTGCTGCGCCATGGGCGAAGTGCGGGAAGAACGTCGCGGGAGCGCGCTCTTTTTGATCATCGATCGCGAGGCGCAGCGCAACGCGCTCAGCTTCACGCTCCTGGCCGAGCTGCGCTTGGCGCTCCTCCGCGCGGACGACGACGATGAGATCCGCGCCATCTGCCTGACCGGCGCGGGCGAGAAGGCCTTCTGCGCGGGGATGGACTTCGGCGCCTCTGCCGCCGCGGCGCAGGCCGGACCGCTTCTGGCGCACGAAGGCCGGCGCGCATACGCGGAGCTCCTCGCTTCGATGGTGCGGCTGGGAAAGCCCGTCGTGGCTTGCGTCAATGGCGCCGCGCTCGGCGGAGGGCTCGGCCTGCTCGCCGCCTGCGATCTCGCGGTGGCAGCCGACGACGCCCGCTTCGGAACGCCGGAAGTCGATGTCGGCCTCTTTCCTTATATGGCGCTAGCGCCGCTGACCCGGCTGATCGGACGGCGGACCGCGCTGGAGCTGATGATGACCGGGCGGAAGATCGACGCTGCCGAGGCGCGCGCCATCGGGCTCGTCAACTTGGTCGCGCCG
>JANXXR010000406.1 GCA_025350525.1 Deltaproteobacteria bacterium | reverse complement strand
CGAGCAGGTGCCGTCGGTGTAGACGGAGTCGAGGATGGCGACCAGCGTCTCCGTCTCGCCGTACCCAGTTGCGTAGACGGTGGGAACCGAAGCACCCGCGCCCGCCTGCTGCAGGACTTCCGCCGCCATTCTGGTGAGCAGGCTCGCGCGCCGTCCCAGCCGCGCCGGCAACAGCGACGCCGCCGGATGTGTAGCCAGGGGATCCGGTTGCGCCGACGACCAGGCAGCGGCGTCCGGATATCCGGGCGCCCACAAGCCCTTGCCGGTGACCCAGGCGGGCTTCACTGCGCGGCCCCGAAGACGAGGCTGACATTGCTGCCGCCGAAGGCCAGCGAGTTGCTGACCACCACGCGGCAGCGGCGGTCGAGCCGATGGGTCAGCACGCGGATGCCGAGGCTTTCGTCCACCGGATCCGCGCCGGCGCTCGCGGGGACGAACCCCCGCTCGATGGCGGCGATGCTGAAGATGGCTTCGGTGGCTCCGGCCGCGCCCAGCATATGGCCGGTATATCCCTTGGTCGAGCTGACCGGAACCTCGCCGCCCAGGAGCGAGCCGATGGCCTTCGCCTCGGCGGCGTCGTTGAGCAGGGTGCCGGTGCCGTGAGCGTTGACGGCATCGACCTGTTCGGGCGAATGGCCCGCGCGCCCGAGCGCTTCCACCATGGCGGCGCGGGCTCCGCTGCCGTCGGGAGGAGGGGCGGTCATGTGGTGCGCGTCGCAGGTCTCGCCAGCGCCGAGCAGCAGCGCTTTGCAGTCTCCCTCGCGCTCGAGGAGCGCCAGCGCGCCGCCCTCGCCGATGCTGATTCCACGCCGCTCCGACGAGAAGGGCTGGCACTTCCCGCGGGCCAGCACCTCGAGGCTGTGGAAGCCGCGCAGCGTGGTGTGGCAGAGCGAGTCCACGCCGCCGACCAGGGCCGCGTCGCAGGCGCCCGACTCGAGCAGGCGCTGCGCGCTGGCAAAGACCTTGCCGCTCGACGAGCAGGCCGTCGAGAGGACGAAGGCGGGGCCGCGCAGCCCAGTCTCGCGCTGGAAGACTTCGAGCAGTGCCGTCATGGCGTGCTTGCGATCCCAGTCGAAGCTTGGCGGGAGGCTGCCTGTCTTGCGCCAGCCGTGGTAGGCGCGCTCGGTCTCGGCGATGCCGCCTGTCGAGGTGCCGAGCACGATGGCCACGCGCTCGCTGCCCCACCTGCGCGCCGCGGCGGCGATGGCCGGCCTCAGCTCCTCGAGCACCCGCAGCCCGATGCGGACCTGCCGCGTGTCGTAAGCGGCGGGCCCGGCTTCGAGAGCGTCGGGCACGGCGCCGCAAAAGGTCTCGAAGGGCAGGTCGATGGGCGACGGCCGCAAGCCCGTGACCCCCGCGCGCAGGTTTTCCAGCACGCCGGCCGTCGTCGCTCCCAGGGCGTTGCAGAGGGAGTACGCGGTCACCTTCGCCTGCATCACGGCTCCTGTTGGCTCAGCGTGGTGATGGTCAAGTGATATCCAACCCACCCATTATCGATTTGAATGACTGGCGGCGAAACACCTTTCTCCATTCCGGGCTGGAAGGTGATGGCGATGCGCCCTGGCAGCCCCGCCCGGGTGAAGGTGCGCTGCAAAAGCCGCCCGCCCGCCCACACCTCCTGCACCTCTTCCTGGTCGATTTCCGCTCGGTGCTCGCCATCCAGAAGCGGCGCGCCCGGCAGCCCGCGCAGGTAGACGCGCTGCACGTCGTAGAGGATGTAGCGGGGCGGAAAAGGCATCTCCCTGGGCAGGTACGAGGTGAACTTCACTTCCAGTCCGTGCTGCTCCAGCACGAAGAGCCGGGTGCGGAAGGGGCTGAGCGCCACCAGCGTCAGGTCGTCGCCCTTCTTCTGCAGCACCGCCTCCAGCGCGTGGGTGTCCTCGCCGAACTGCGCCACCAGCTTCTGGGTGAGGACGAAGTTTCCAGCCAGGACCGACGGCCGCACCAGCGTGCCCGGATAGTCGCGCGCCGGGCGGGGAGGCGCCGCGGCGCAGGCCACGGTCAGGGCAAGGAGGGCGGCGCGCTTCATGGGACCTCGTGGGAAGGAAGGATGGCGAGCGCCATCGGCGCGAGGAGGAAGCTCAAGAAGACGCCGATGCCGGTGGTGACGCCGATGGCCTGCAGGGCCGGAATGGCCGAGAGCCCGAGCAGCCCGAAGCCCAGCGCGGTGGCCAGGCAGCAGAGGACGACGCTGATGGCGCTGGCGCGCAGCTCGGCGCGGCTCTGTGCGCTGGCGACGAGGAAGATGGCGTAGTCCTCGCCCATGCTGAGCACCAGCAGGAGCGAGACGACGTGGAGCAGGTTCGGGTGCACCCCGAAGAGCGCGAGCAGGGCCAGCGTGGTGGCGGCGGCGAGCACCGGAGGCAGGCCCGCGGCGAGCGTGGTACGCAGGCGCCGGTAGGAGACGAGGATGATGGCGAAGACGAAGACGACGCCTAAGCCGATGAGCTTCTCGGTGCGCGCGCGATAGCGGCCGTACGAGGCGGCGAGGAAGGCGCCCTGATCGAAGTAGCGCACGCCGGGGAGGTCGCCCAGGCGCGCGGCCAGGGCGGCCGGATCGGCGACGCCTCGGACAAACGAGAGCAGGCCGACCTCGCCGTCGAGCCGCACCACGAACGGCTGCGCCTGCGCGCCGATGGGCGAGGCGATCACCTCGGCGAGCGTGAGCGGGGCGGACTTCTCCTCGAGCGCGCGGCGGAAGGCGTCGAACGACTGCGGCCGGAAGCCCTGCGTCTGCAGCGCGGCCAGCGTCCGCTGGTAAAGCTGCGGCGACGACGCCAGCGCCTCGCGGTTGCGCCGCTGCAGCGCTGCCGAGAAGAGCAGGTCGTGCAGCGAGCGGAAGTCCTCGACCAGCCCCTCGCGGCGGGCCTGGGAGAGGCGCAGCCAGAGCGCGTCGTTGCGGGAGAGCGCGGTCTCCTCGTCGGGCGCGAGGGTAATGACGAAGCGGCCGGTGTCCATGCGCGAGACCTGCGCGCGGACCCGCTCGTCCTCGGCGAGGAGCGCGGGGCTCGGGCGCTGCAGCCGGGCCAGATCGTCGTCCCACTGCAGGCGCCGCAGGCCCGCCGCGCAGACGGCCAGCGCGGCCACGGCGAGGAGCGCGACGAGGATGCGCTGGCGGCGGAGCGCATCGACGGCGGCGAGCACGCGCTCCGCCAAGGCCAGGTGCAGGGCCACCGGCCGCGGCTTTTCCGGCGCCAGCGCGGGCAGGAGGAAGCAGGTGGCCAGAAGCGCGCCCAGGATGCCGGTGGTGGCGAAGACGGCGATCTCGCGCATGCCCGGAAAGCTGGTGGCCGCGAGCCCGACGAAGCCGGCCAGCGTGGTGGCGGCGCCGAGCAGCAGCGGGAAGGCGAGCCGGCGCAGCGTCTTCCACGGCCCGCCCGGGTGCGGCTCCATCACCTGGTGGTTGAGAAAGAGGATTGGATAATCGACGCAGACGCCGAGCAGCGTGGCGCCGAAGGCCAGCGTGAAGCCATGCAGGCGCCCGTAGACGAGCAGCCCGGCGGTGGTGGCGGTGAGCATTCCCGCGGCCAGCGGCAAGAGCGAGAGCAGGAGGATGCGCAGCGAGCGGAAGAGCAGCAAGAAGATGGCGATGATGGCCAGCGTCGAAAGCGTCGAGACCCGGCTGATGTCGGCCTTGACGATGCGCTCGGTCTCCACCGCGAAGGTGTTGACGCCGCTCAGCTCGAGCTTGAGCGCGCCCGAGGCGTTGACCTGCGCGAAGGCTAAGCGCAGGCGCTGCAGGAAGGGCGCCTGGCTCTTGCTCTCGAAGGGCGAGCTGCGGGTGCCGAGAAAGACGATGGCGTGCTTGCCGTCGGCGGTGACGAACTGGCCGTCGCGCACGTCGAGGGGGCCCTGGCCCGCGGCCTCCAGCCGCTTCAGCTCCTCGCCGAAGGCCAGCAGCGGATCGGCGGAGGCGGTCCGCGCAAAGAGGGCGCCCAGTGGCGTCGAGAGCTTCTGCTTCAGCTCTGCTGCCGTCCGCGCGAGCCCGGCGTCGGAGAGCCGCCCGGGCAGCTCGCGCTCCGGGTCGCTGGAGAGACAGGCGAAGCGATGCGGAAAGAAGAGCGCGTAGAAGCTCTCGGCGATGCGCGGGTCCGGCCCGCTGTTCACCCAGGCGACCTCCGGATCGGCGCGCAGCAGCGCGGCCAGTTCTTTGGCGGCGGCAATGGGCTGCGGCCCCTCGAGGCTGAGGATCATGGTGCGCGTCAGCGTCGAGTCGATGAGCTGCGCGCCGATGCGCGCCAGCTGCCGGTCCTCGGCGCCGGGCAA
The DNA here is from genome assembly GCA_025350525.1 of Deltaproteobacteria bacterium. Classification (GTDB taxonomy): domain Bacteria; phylum Myxococcota; class Myxococcia; order Myxococcales; family 40CM-4-68-19; genus 40CM-4-68-19. Next base: position 6,585 of record JANXXR010000406.1, on the reverse strand, counting down.
GAATTGCGTGACGTCGGTGGAGACGCGCATGCGCAGCGCGCAGAAGATCGCCATCGCCAGGAGAAGAGCGCCGCCGGCCAGCAGCTTGAGCCGGTCGCTCATTTTCCTCGCGGCAGCGCGAAGAGGCGCGCGATCTCGGCAGGGCTGTAGCGAAGGTCCACGTCCACCTTGTCGAACGTCGTCACCGTCTCGTCGCCGGTGGTCTCGGCGATGGTCATCTTCGAGAGGACCACGCCCTTGCCGTGGATGACGATCGAGCGGAGCACCTCCGTCATCGGCGCCACTTTCGGCAAGAGGCGCAGCTCCCAGCTTTTGGCGTGCGGGCGGAGATCGATGGTGAAGATGCGCAGCAGCGCCGCCTTGTCGCCGGCCAGCAGCTTCATGAAGCCGTCCACGAAGAGCCGCACCACCGGGTTTGCGTCGAGGGGGATGGTCTCCGACTGCGCGCCGTCGCCGAAGCTGAGCCGGTCGCCGTCGATGAGCAGGGTCGAGGCGGAGGGCGCGGTGGTGTGGCGGGCGAGGCGGCCCGGCGGCGCGAAGTGCACGGTGCCTTCGGAGAAGAGCGGCACGCTGAGCAGCGCCAGCCGCTTCTCCTCGCGGAAGTGCGCCGAGAGGCCGGGCAGGGCGCGAAACTGCGCGAGCAGGCTGTCGATGGTGACGGCCGGCGCGGCGGCCCGCGCGCTGCCCGCAAAGAGCAGGACCGCGAGCGCCGCGCTACGAAAGTGCGCCAAGGATCGCCTCTGGCGTCTCGAGCAGCATGCGCCCCTCGGCGTCGGTGGTGACGAGGATGGTGTGCGCCAGCAGCGAGCGGCGCTGGTGGGTGAGGTTCTCGATCTCGAAGCGGATGTTGAGGCGGTTCTGCACGTCGTGGAACCAGGAGTGCACGCGAAACCGGTCGCCGTAGTGCAGCGGGAAGACGTGGCGGCAGTGGGTCTCGATGACCATCTGCTTGTAGCCCTTGGCGAGGATCTGCTGCACGTCGAGGTTGCGCGACCGCATCAGCTCGGTGCGGGCCACCTCCAGATACTTGAGGTAGTGGCCGTGCCAGACGACGTGCATGCCGTCCACGTCGTGGAAGGGCACTTGCAGATCGACGGAGACAACGCCGTGCTCGGGCCGCTTCATGGGAAGGCCTTGTCGCCGAGGGGAAGGGCGTTTGCGCGCAGCGCCGCGAGGATCACCTGGATGTCCCCGTCCATGCGGCGGTCCTGGTCGTTGACCGCGACCTGCCTGCGCACCGCCGCGTGGATGGCGCGGCTGCGCGGGCCGCAGCCCTCCTGCTTGCGGATGTCCACGCCCTGGCAGAGCGCCAGCGCGTGGATGGCGGCCACCGTCTCGGTCAGCTCGATGATGCGCAGGCAGTCGCGGGCGGCGATGGTGCCCATGCTCACCTTGTCCTGGTTGTGGCACTCGGTGCTGCGCGAGAAGGCGCTCGCGGGCATGGTCAGCTTGAGCGCCTCGGCGGCCAGCGCCGAGGTGGAGATCTGCATCGCCTTGAAGCCGTGATGCGCCGCCGCATCGGGCCCGCTGCGCAGCACCAGATTGGCGGGCAGGTCACCGTGGTTCATGGCCGGATTGCAGACGATGGCGAGCTGGCGGTCGAGGAGGTCGGCCAGGTTCGCGACCACGTTCTTGAGCAGGTCCATGGCGAGGCAGACGTGGCCGCCGTAGAAGTTGCCGCCGTGGAGGACGTCGCCGGAGTCGGGATCGACCAGCGGGTTGTCGTTGGCGCCGTTCAATTCCGTCTCGAGCAGTTGGCGCAAGAAGGGCGCGGCGTCGAGGACCAGGCCGATGACGTGCGGCGCGCAGCGGATCGAGTAGCGATCCTGCAAGCGGCGCGGGCTGGCCTTGGCCGCGTCGCCGATGTCTTCCGCGATCCAGCGCGCGCAGGCCCGCTGTCCCGGGTGCGGCTTGGCGGCGAAGATGCGGTCGTCGAAGTGGGCCGGGTTTCCAGAGGTGACGTCGGAGGTCATGGCGGTGAGCGCTGCCGAGAAGCGGGCGAGGCGCATCGACTGCTCGAAGGCGAGGCAAGCGAGCGCGGTCATGACGCTGGTGCCGTTCATCAGCGAGAGCGCTTCCTTGGCCTCGAGCCCAATCGGCTCGAGCCCGGCTTCGCGCAGGCCCACCGCGGCGGGGACGATCTTGCCGCGCCAGTACACCTCCCGCTCGCCGACGATGGTCGCGGCCAGATAGGAGAGCGGCGTCAGGTCGCCGCTGGCGCCCACCGATCCCTCGGCGGGAATGACCGGCAGCAGGCGGCGGTCGAGCATCTGGCAGAGCCGCTCGAGGATGCGCGGGCGGATGGCCGACCAGCCGTTGGCCAGGGACGCCAGCCGGGCCGCCACCACCGCCGCCGATTCCAGCTCGGTCAAGACGCGGCCGGTGCCGCAGCCGTGGAAGCGCAAGAGGTTGCGCTGCAGGTCGGCGGCAAACTCCGGCGCCACCGGGTTGACGCACGAATCGCCGACGCCGGTGGTGACGCCGTAGACCTGCGCGCCCGAGCGCAGGTGCTGGCCGACGAAGTCCACGCCGGCCTGGATCCGTCGCTGCCACGCTGGGTCGGTGGAGAGCGCGGCCCGCGATTCGCCGCGCGCGACCGCGAGCAGGTCCTCGATGGTGAAGGCGACCTCGCCGCAGCGGACCACCGTCATCGCGGGCTCCAGAAGTCGTAGAAGTTGAACCAGTTCTCCGGCGCGAGGCGGCAGTAGTGCTCCAGCCGGCTGGCATACTGTTGCACGGATTGCGCGATGGCCGCGCTCCGGTTTCCCCTCGGCAACGAGAGCTTCTCGGCAAAGGGCTCGCAGTAGAAGTGGTAGCGGTTGGGCGGCTGGTAGAGGGAGAAGGTCAGGAGGATGGGGCAGCCCAGCACCGACGCGAGCGTATAGAGGCTGGCGGGGAAGTACGCGGTCTCGCCGAAAAACCGCGCGGCCACCACGTTGGAATCCAGCTCGGCGCGGTCGCCCATCACTGCCACCATTTCGCCGGACTCGATCAATTCCTTGATGCGCAAGATGGGGTTGATGCTGCCCGGCTCGATCTCGATGAAGCGCGCGTTGAGCTGGGGGTTGATCCGCCCCAGCACCGAGTTGAGCATGCGCGCGTTGCCGCGGTAGGTGAGGATGCTGACGCGCAGATCCTTGTGCTGCGCCAGCACGCTCATGGCCTCGAAGCTGCCCAGGTGCGCGCCGAGCAGGATGGCGCCCCGGCCCTCGCTGCGCAGCTTGCTCAGGTGCTCGAAGCCGTCGGAAACCAGCTCCATGCGGCTGAACTTTCCCTGCAGGAAGAAGACGCGGTCGAGGTTGACCTCGGCGAAGTTGAGCATGTGCCGGAAGATCATCGTGAACGTCGCCCGGCCGTGGATGCGGGTCAGGTAGGCGCGGGAGGCGCTGCGGCCATGGGCGTGGAAGACCAGGTAATAAAGGATCACCGGCCGCAGCACGAGGCGCGCGAAGCCGCGGCCGAAGAGGACGCAGGCGAAGAAGAGCAGCCGGATGCCGAAGACGGAGCCGCGCTCGGCGACCTGCACCCACGACTTCATCGCGCCGCCCGGCGGAAGGGGCGGGCGAGGAGGCGCAGGATGGCCCCGATCACCAGGCGCGTGTGCATCCAGCTGATGCGCGCGTTGTCGCGGAACATGTGGAAGTGCGAGAGGCCGCCCGGGAAGTAGCGCACCTTGGTGGGCAGGTTGTGGGTCGCGACGCCGGCCCAGACCATGCGCACGGCGATCTCGATGTCGAACTCCATCCGGTTGCCGGTGCGGCGGCTGGCCTCGAGCGCGGCCTGCAACGGATAGACGCGGAAGCCGCACATCGGGTCGGTGATTTTGCGCCCGCCGGTCTCGATGGTGGTCCAGAAGCGGGTGATCTGGCGGCCGATGAGCCGGCCACGCGGTGCGCTCTCGTCGAAGACCGGGCTGCCCAGCACCAGCGCCTGCGGATGCGTGCGCGCCGTCTCGAGGAAGCGGCCCAGATCGGCGAGGTCGTGCTGGCCGTCCGCGTCCACCTGCAGCACGTGGGTGAAGCCCAGCGACTGCGCCACCTCGAAGCCGGTCTTGACCGCCGCGCCCTTGCCGCCGTTCAGTTCGCGGTGGACGACGTGGGCGAGCTTGCGGCGGCCCAGCTCCTCCACCGCGCTGCGGCCCGGCAAAGCGCTGCCGTCGTCCACCACGATGACGTCGGGAACCTGCTCGCGCACCGCCGAGACCACCTGCCCGATGGTGTCGGTGTTGTCGTAGGTGGGGATGACCACGCAGAGGGAGAACATCAGGCCCGCCCTCCCGCTTCGAGCTCGAGGGTGCCCGAGCTGCAGACCTCGGCGTCGCGCAAGAGGGCGTAGCTCACCGAAGCCGCGGTGCGGGTCAGCTCGAGGATCAGCGTCTGGCCGGGGCGGATCGGCTTGCGGAACTTGATGCGGGTGAGCCGGCGGACCGCGCCCAGCTCGGGCCAGGAGCGGCGGATCTGCGCGGCGACGATCAGCTCCAACTGCACCACGCCGGGGAGCAGCGGGAAGTCGTCGAAGTGTCCGCGGAACCAGGGCAGGTCGGCACCGATGGGCACCTCGAACCGCTGCGTCTCGCCGGACGCGCCGAGGGGCAGCGCCGGGATCTCGCCGCCTCCGCCGCCGGTCAGCTGGAGCAGGCGCGCGGGAGAGAGCTTGCCGTTCTCGAGGAGCGGAAGCTGCGCGAGGACGTGCACCTGCCGCGGGACCACGGTGGCGTCGAAGTGTTGCAAGAGCGCCTGGCGCAGCGCCGCCGGGTCGAGCCCTTTGCCGGTCACCGCCGCGCGCAGCTCCGAGCCGTAGCGCTGCGAAGGAACGGCGAGCACGGCGGCGTCGGCCACACCGGGAACTTCGCGCAGGCGCGCCTCCACCTCCGACAGCGCCACGCGCTTGCCGGCGATCTTGACCACGTCGTCGAGCCGCCCGAGGTGCACGAAGCTGCCGTCTGCCGCGCGCGCGATGCGGTCGGCGCAGGGATGCGGCCGCGGGAGGCCGGGCGCGAGGAAGGGCGAGTCGAGCAGCAATTGGCCGCCCTCGCCCTCGAGGGCGCGCACGCCGGGCAGCGGCGTCCAGGACGCGCCCCTGCCCGCGCGCCGAGTGGCGATGCCGCCGGTTTCCGAGGAGCCGAGGATTTCGAAGCTGCCTTCGACGAGCAGCGCGAGCCGCGCCGCTGTGGCCGCGTCGAGCGGGGCACCGGAGGAGAAGAGCAGGCGGACGGAGCGCAGCTCTTCCTTGTCCAGCAGCGCGAGCGTGCGCAGGTGGGCCGGCACGCTGACCAGCACGGTGGCGCCGCTCAACCGCAGCGCTTCGGCCACTGCTTCGCCGAGCAGCGGCGTGGTGCGCACAAAGGCCGCGCCCGAGAGCAGCGGGACCAGGACGGAGAAGAGCAGCCCGTAGATGTGGTGCGCGGGCACGGTGGCGAGCACGCGATCGGTTTTGCCGATGCCGAAGGCGCGGATCTGCAGCGACGCCTCGCCGAGGATCTGCGCGCCCGTCTTGCGGCAGGGCTGCGCGGCGCCGGTACTGCCGGAGGTGTAGACGGTGACGAGGTGGCGCTCGGGCTCGATGGGAACCGCGGCGTGCTCGCCCGCGGCAGGGCTGTCCGCGAGCGTGCGCAGGTCGAGCCCCCCGCTCCCTTTGCCGTCGTGGAGGAAGGCGGGCGACTTTGCGGCGAAGAGGCGCAAGGTCGCGGCCAGCCCGTTGGGTGGCAGCGCCACCGGAAAGCCCGCCATCCACGCGCCCAGGAGGCCGGCGCAGAAGAGGTAGCGGTCCTCGCAGAAGAGCAGCACTTCGCCGCCGCCCGCTGCCGGCAGCGCCCGCGCCACGCTGGCAGCGTCGCGCTGCAGATCGCCCAGCGTCCGGCTTCCCGGAGCGCCGACGGCGATCACCGCGCCGGCTGGGCCGTCGCCGATGAGCAGCTTCCCGGAGAGTGACATTCCCGCCCGGAGCCGGAGGCTCAGGCCACCTTCTTCAGCTGCGTCTCGACGATGTCCACCACGTCGCGCACGGTGCGGACCCGGCGCAGGTCGGCCTCGTCCACGCGCCGGCCGGTCAGCTCCTGCACCTTGACCACCAGATCCACGGCGTCGATGCTGTCGAGCCCCAGCTCCTCGAAGAGCCGGGCCTCCGCCGTCAGCTTCTCCCGGGGGATCTCGAACATCTCGCCCATGATCTGGCAGATCTTCTCATCCAGCTCCTGCCGCGAGAGGCCGATCACAGCGCGGTCTCGGGCGCGGCCGGGCGCATCTTCGAGACGTAGGCGGCGAGGCTGCGCACCGAGGTAAAGGTCTCGCGGTTGGCGCTGTCGCTCGAGCTGAACTTCACCTGGTAGCGCTTGCCGATGGCCATGGCCAACTCCAGCGCGTCGATGGAATCGAGCCCGAGGCCGCCCGCGAAGAGCGGCGCCGCGCTGTCCATCCGCTCCGGCTTGACGTCGGTGAGCATGAGGGCCTCCACGATCAGGTGCTTGATCTCCAGTTCGAACGGCTCGTTCATACGGCCTCTGCAAGGTTCGAGGGAAGCGGAAGCGACGGCGCGGCAAGGGGCGGTGCGAACTGCGCGGCGATGGAGTCGCGCACGCTGCGCGCC
>JANXXR010000332.1 GCA_025350525.1 Deltaproteobacteria bacterium | reverse complement strand
GCGCAAATCCGCTCCACGGCGACGCCTGGGTCCGCTGGGATTCGAACCTCTACCTGAGCATCGCCCAGCGCGGATACTTCCTCGAGCACTGCGCGCCCGGCTCGCACTACCAGGCCTTCGAGTGGTGCGGCAACGCCGGTTGGTTTCCGCTCTATGCCTGGCTGCTGAAGCTGGGCAGCGGCGCGCTCTTGTCGCTCGTCTTCGAGGCGGCGCTGCTGGTGGTGGTCTGGCGCTTCCTGCTCGAGGAGCGCGGGCTCGCGGCGCTGCTTCTGGCGGCGGTCTTTCCGGGCAACATCTACCAGCAGGCGGTCTTTCCGGTCTCGCTCTTCCTCCTCTGCGCCGTCGCCTTCCTCGCCCTCTGCGAGCGGCAGCGCTGGCTTCCGGCGGCGGGCGTGGGCGCGCTCGCGGCCATGAGCTATCCGACCGGCTTTCTGCTGGCGCCGCTCGCCCTCCTGCGCCGCAACCTCTGGCCCGCGGTCGGCGTCGCGGTGGGCTTTCTCCTCGTGCTGGCGGTGATGCGCGCGCAGACCGGACACTGGAACGCCTACTTCCTCGCGCAGGAAAAGTACGGCTTCCACTTCGCTCCCTTCGACACGCTCTTCTCGCGCCTGAAGCCGCTGATGAACGCCCGCTACCGCACCGGGGTGAGCCTCGCCGCCGGCGCGCAGACGCTGCTGGTGCTCACCCTGATGGCGTTCGGCGCCTTCCAGTTTCGCGCGCGGCCGCTCGTCGCAGCCTACTGCCTCGCCTACTGGGCGTTCCCGCTCTGCGTCGGCGGGCACATCAGCCTCCACCGCGCCGAGGCGCTGCTGGTCCCCGTGGTGGCGCTGCTGCCGGAGCGCGCGCGCCTGCCGCTGCTCGCCGCGGCGGTGCCGGTCTCGCTGGCGATCTCGGTGGCCTTCTTCCGCGGCGCGCTAGTGTGAGACGGCGCGCTGGAACTGCTCCAGCGTGGTCAGCCCGCTGACGCTGATGCGGAGCAGATCGAGCGCGTCGCTGCCTCCATGCGCCACGCCCGAGACCGCGATGCGATAGCCCGCCTTCTCCGCCGCGTCGCGGACGCGCCTGCGCACCGAGTTGTACGGATAGGCGAGCAGGTCGACCGGCGCGTGCAGCTGCGCCTCGAGCGCGCGCTTCGATTCGATCAGCTCCTCGCGGACCTTCTCGTCGGTCAGGTCGGCGAGCCGCGCGTGGTCGACCGAGTGCGAGCCGATCTCCATGCCCGCCGCCGAGAGGGCACGCACGCCGTCCCAGGTGAGGTAGCCGGGCTGTCCGACCAGCGCCGTCGGGATGAAGAAGGCCGCCCGCATCCCGCGCCTCCGCAGCGCCGGCAGGACGCGGGTGAGCGCGTCTTCCTTGCCGTCGTCGAAGGTGAGCACCACCGCGCGCGCATGCGGGTTCAGCGCGTCGTGCAGCGGCAGCGTCTCGATGCCCGCAGACTGCAGCCAGTCGAGCTGCTGCGCGAACTGCGCCTCGGTCACCGTGTAGCCGTCTGCCTGGGCGCCGACCGAGTGGTAGTTGAGGATGGGCACCGGCGGCTTCCCGCGGCAGGCGGAGCAGAGGAGCACGAGCAGAATCCACCTCATCGCGGCTTCCCCACCCCGCTCCTCACCAGCTGCGCGGTGTAGACGGTGCCGAGCACGGCGATGACCGCGTCGGGGATGAAGCCCGCGACCCAGGCGTTGAGCCCTCCCTCGGCGAAGGCGAGCCCCAGCCGCGAGAGCGCGTAGAAGGCGACGAAGGCCGCGAGCGTGATCAGGTACGCCGACCCGCGCACGCCGCGGGCCACCACCGCGAGCGGAATTCCCAGCAGCGCGAAGAAGACGCAGGCGAGCGGCACCGCCCAACGCCGCGCCAGCTCGACCCGCAGCCGCGCCGACTCGCGCATGCGGTTCTGCTTCTCCAGCCAGTCGATGCGCTGGTGGAGCACGTCGCCCGGGAGCTGGGCGTAGTCGTTGGCGAAGCGGTTCTTCTGCGAGAGCGGATCCTGCACGCCGACGAGGAAGCTGCCCTGATCGAAGCGCGCCACCGTCTCGCCCTTGGCCTCCGACCGGTGCAGCTCGCCGTGGAAGAGCTGCAGCTTGAGCGCCTCGCCGCCGGCGTCCTCGACGTGGCCGGTCTCCGCCAGCGCGAGCAGCGGCGCGCCGTCGCCGACGTCATCCTCGATGAGCACGCCTTTCCACAGGCCGTACGCGTCTGGCCCCGCCTCCTGCTCGCCGACGTAGATCATGAAGCGCGGCAGGTTGTCGTTGAAGACGCCGGGCGTGAGGCCGCTCTGCAGATTGCGCTTGATGACGTCGTTGAGCACGCTGGACAGCTGCGAGAGCCCCCACGGCTCGGCCCAGCGCGCCAGCGCCGCGACGCAGAGCGCGAGGACGAGCCCGATGGCGACCGGCACCCGGTAGAGCCGCAGCGGATGCGAGCCCGCCGCGCTCAGGGCGAGCAGCTCCTGATCTCCCGCGAGGCGCCCCATCCCCAGCTGCACGCCCAGCATGAAGGCGAGGGGAACGGCGACGACGAGGAAGTGCGGCGCGAGCGCGGCGGTGACGCGGCCCAGATCGCGCAGCGAGACCGCGCTGCCAAAGACGACTTCGTTCAGCTGCAGGAGCTGGAGGATGACCAGCAGCTGCAAGATCGCCAGCAGGCCGACGCCGAGCGGCACCAGG
>JANXXR010000034.1 GCA_025350525.1 Deltaproteobacteria bacterium | reverse complement strand
CCTTTGCAGGGCAGCACCTTCGTCAACATCGGGCCGGCCGCCTCCAGCTACGACTTCAACGGCGCCAAGTACCTCGAGACCGACTCGGGCCGCGCCCGGCAGGTCCTCGCGCATCCCACCGATCCCGGCATCCTCTATCTCGCCACCGCGGGCGGCGGCGTCTGGAAGACCTGGGACGCGGGCGCGCATTGGGAGCCGATCACCGACGCGCTCGGCACCACCGCCATGGGCACGCTGGCGATGGACCCGCTCAATCCGGATCTCCTCTACCTCGGCTTCGGCGATCCGTTCGACGTGCAGCAGCCCGGCTTCGTCAAGAGCAAAGACGGCGGGGCCACCTGGTCCGGCCCGGTGCAGCTCTCGGCGGCGGGGCGCATCGCCGGCAGCGTCACCGATCTCAAGGTCGATCCGCAGAGTAGCAACGTGCTGCTGGTCACCACCGACGTGGGCCTCTTCCGCAGCAGCGACGCCGGCAACAGCTGGCAGGCCGTCCCCCTCGCCGACCGCGCCGGCGACACCTTCTTCTTCCTCTGGAGCCTCGCCTGGGTGGGGCCCAAGACCTGGCTGCTCACGGGCCAGCAGGCGAACCCGGCCAAGCCGCCCAGCGCGGTGCAGAACGTGGCGCAGCTGGTGCTCTGGCGATCGACCGACGACGGCGCCAACTGGACCGTGGCCAACACCGCGCTGCCGGGCGGCGATGCGCTGGCCGCCACCGCCGGGCGCGGCACGCTGGCCACCGCCGCCTCGACGCTGGTGGAGCCGGCGACGGCGCGCGTCTTCCTCCTCGCCGCCACCCTCAAGGGCGATCAGCAGCTGGACCTCTACCGCAGCGACGACGGCGGGCAGAGCTTCTTCGCGCTGGGGCTCAACGCGCAGGGCGCCCCGCACAACCCCAACGGCGACCAGCCCGACCTGAACCTGGGCCATGCGCAGTCCTGGTACAACCAGGCCCTCACCGTCGACCCGGCGGAGCCCGACCTGGTCTTCGCCGGCGGCGACCTCTCGATGATGCGCTCGTCCGACGGCGGCAACAGCTGGGAGCTGCTCACCAACTGGCTGCCGGCGCCGCAGGGCCTGCAGCTCTCGTACGTCCACGCCGACGTGCACTCGATCGCGGTGGGCGCGGACGGCGCCGTCTATGTCGGTTCGGACGGCGGCATCTCCGTCTCCGCCGACGCGCGCACCGGCGCCGCCGCTTCCATCGGCTTTACCAGCGCCAGAAACCGCGGGCTGGTCACGCACCTCGCCTTCACGGTGGGCTGCGCTCCCGAGGGCTGGCCCGCCGCCATGCAGGGCTACGTCATCGGCGGCCTGCAGGACAACGGCACCCGCCTGCGCGACGGCAGCACCGTCAGCTTCGATCAGGTGCTGGGCGGCGACGGCATCGGCCTCGCGGTCAGCAAGGGCACCCATCCGGACCCGGTGCTCGGCAACGCTCCCGACGTCCTTCTGGCCTCGGCGGAGTTCAAGATCTTCCGCAGCACCGACGGCGGGCAATCGTGGGTCAACTTCCTCGGCGGCATGGGGACGGCCACGCCTCCGTTCTTCGTGCGCCTCGCGCGCGACCTGGCCGACCCCGACCCGCAGACCTTCGTGACCTTCACCGGCAACCCGGCCGGCGTCTACCTCTCGAGAAATGGACAGCCGTGGGCCAACATCTCCGGCGTTCTGCACTGGCAGGACTCGCTCAGCGTCACCACCGGCTTCGTCACCGTGGACGGCAGCCAGATCGGCCTGCGCAACGTGGCCGCGCACCCGTCGGGATCCGGGGGGGTCTACGCGGTGGTGTCCAACAAGTTCGCTTACGTCAGCGCCGACGCCGGCGCCAACTGGCAGGTCTCCCTGCAGCCGGCGCCTGCGGGCACGCCGGCCGGCACCGGCATCAATCTGCTCTCCAGCGTCGCTTTCGACACCGCCGACCTGAGCGGCCGGAGCTACTACCTGACCAGCCGGGCGATGCACCTCGTCGACAAGCAGGGCAACACCTCGCCTCTGCCCCAGAGCTTCGGCCACCTCTACAAGACCACCAACGGCGGCCTGACCTTCACCTCGCTGGGCGCGCAGCCGGTCAACGCGGGCGGGCTCCCCTTCGTGCCCTTCGTGGTGGTGGCGGTGGATCCGGGCGACGCGCAGACGCTCTATGTCGGCACCGAGCTCGGGCTCTACCGATCCAGCGACGGCGGCGCCAACTGGTCGCGGATGGGCGCCGGCAGCCTGCCGCTCGTCGAGGTCTCGGACCTCTGCATTTCGCCCGCCTCCAAGCGGCTCACCGCCGCCACCTACGGGCGCGGCTTCTGGCAGATCGGCACCGACTCGGTCGATCCCGCCGGCGTGCGCGGCGACGGCGACACCAACTTCGACCAGCGCATCGACGGGCAGGACCTCATCGATCTGGCCGATGCCTTCGGCGCCACCCAGGCGAGCCCCAGCTACCGCTGGCAGGCCGACCTGGTCGGCGCGGTCAACGCCATCGACGGCGACGACCTGGCCGCGCTCTTGGCCCGCTTCGGAGGCCAGCCATGAGGCGGCTCTTGCTGATAGCGCTGCTCTCCTGCGGCTGCGACCCATACCTGCCGCCGCACATCGACAGCTTCACGGTGGACAATCCCAATCCGGCGCCGGGCGCCGAGGTGCACCTGCACTACTCGGTGCGCGACGCCTCCATCATCAGCATCGTGCCGGAGCCGGGCGAGGTCACCTCCAGCCCGGTGACGGTGCGGCCGCGCGAGCCCACCACGTATACGCTGCGGGCCACCAACCTCACCGGCGCGGTCTCGGGGTCGGTGACCGTCAACGCCAAGAGCTCGGGGGCGGCCTCCATCCTCGAGTTCTCGGTGACGCCGTCGCAGGCGCCCGCGGGGACGGCGCGATCGATCTCCTGGAAGATCCACAACGGCATCCGCACCGTGCTGGAGGGGACCTTCGCCGGGCGCATCGGCGTCGAGGAAGAAGGGCACCTCAACGACGTGCCCGCCGCGACCACCGTCTACAGCCTCTTCGCCACCAGCAGCGTCGGCTTTCTGCCCGGACAGGTGAGCGCGCGGGCGGTGGCGCGGGTGGTGGAGGCGCCGGCCATCACCGCGTTCGCCGCCACGCCCGCGGCCCTCTTGCAGGGCGACGCCGCCCTGCTGCGCTGGGACGGAAGCGCGCTGGGCTGGTCCATCGCCGGAAGCGGCGCGACCGCCAACCTGGGCACGGCCAAGAGCCTGGTGGTGCGGCCGATCGTCACCACCACCTACGCGCTGACGGGCGTCGGACCGGGCGGCGCCGCGGGACCGGCCCAGGTCACGGTGACGGTGACGCCGCGGGTGGCCACCACGCTCGCCTATACGCCGCCCGCTCCCGGCAGCGAAAAGCTCAGGCTGGTGGCCGACGCCTGCGCCGCGCCCTGCACCACGCTGACCTTCCGCCTGCTGGCCGCTGCGCCCTTGGGGCTGCGCGGCGTCAGCTTCAATCTTCCCCTCGACGCGGCCAAGCTCTCGCTCGATCCGCTCGCCCTCATCACCTCCTTCGACACCGGCAAGGCGGTGCTGGGCAGCGGACCGCTGCGGGGCATGCTGGTTCTGGGCGCGGCGATGAAGGGCACCGGCACCGCGCCCGCCGCCGACCAGGCCTTCAGCTCCGGCGCCGAGCTGTTGCAGTTCCCGGTGGCGCTGCAGGCCCAGGGCGGGCAGGGTGTCGTCTTCGATGGCGCCGCGGCCTTTGCGGCGTTCATCCAGAGCGCGTCGGGGCGCACGCCGGGGGGCATCGCGGTGGGCAGGCTCGAGGCGAAGTGAGGCGTTCATGAGCACCTCCACCGGCGCGCAGCTCCTCGTGCGCATGCTCAAGGCCGAGGGCGTCCGGCACATCTTCACCCTCTCGGGGCTGCACATCGCGCCCATCTACGCGGCCTGCGTCGAGGAGGGCATCCAGCTGGTGGACACCCGGCACGAGCAGGCGGCGGCCCACGCTGCCGACGCCACCGCGCGGCTGACCCGCGGCATCGGGGTCTGCTGCGTGACCGCGGGGCCGGGAGTGACCGACGCGCTCACCGGCATCGCCAACGCCTACGCGGCGAACAGCCCGGTGCTGCTGCTCGGAGGCGCGGCGCCCAGCTTCAACGCCGGCAAGGGCTCGCTGCAGGAGATGGAGCAGGTCGATCTCTTCACCCGCATCACCAAGTGGTCGGACCGCATCCCCGCGCCGGACCGGGTGCCGACGTACCTGGCCAAGGCCTTCCGCACCATGCTGACCGGGCGCCCGGGGCCGGTGTTCCTCGAGGTGCCGTGGGACGTGCTGGGCAACGGCGTGGAGGACGCCGACTGCCCGCTGCCCGTGTCGTACCGCACCCGTGCGCGGCAGCCCGGCGATCCGGCCTTCGTCGAGCGCGCGGTGCAGCTCCTTGCCAAGGCCGAGCGGCCGGCGGTGATCGCGGGCAGCTCCATCTGGTGGGACGACGCGCCCACGCAGCTGGCCGCCTTTGCCGAGCGGCTGGGCGCGCCGGTGTTCCTGAACGGCGCCGGGCGCGGCTGCCTGCCGGCCGATCACCCGCACTTCTTCTCCCAGACGCGCAAGGACGCGCTCGCCGAGGCCGACGTGGTGCTCATCGCCGGCACGCCGCTCGACTTCCGGCTCGGCTACGGGGCGGGGCTGGGCGAGTCGTCGAAGATCATCCAGGTGGACAGCGACGCGGCGGAGATCGGGCGCAACCGCGCGGTGGACGTCGGCATCATCGGCGACTCGCGGTCGGTGCTGCAGCAGCTGACCCTGGCCTTGAAGGACGGCAAGCGCGACGGCGGCTGGCTCGCGAAGCTGCGCGAGCGCGAGCATGCCAAGGCCGCGCGGCAGGCGGTGTACGAGCGGTCCGACCAGGTGCCGGTGCACCACTTCCGCCTCGCCCGCGAGCTGGACGAGGTCGCGCGGGCCGCGGGCGACTCCTTGTTCGTCGCCGACG
>JANXXR010000231.1 GCA_025350525.1 Deltaproteobacteria bacterium | reverse complement strand
GGATCGCGGGCGGCCTGGGGATCGTCGAGAACGGCAACGACGAGACCGCCGAGATCCTCGGCGTGCCCGCCGGCAATGTCGACCGCTTCTTCGCCGCCGAGGCGGCCGCCCTGGCCCGCTCCAAGGCGCTCATGCCGTCGCTCCCCCTCCAGAGGATCGACCTGCTCTATTGCGCCTATATGGGCAAGGACAAGTCGGGCCAGGGCATGCACACCAAGACCATCGGCCGCTCCCCGTACGGATACGTCCAGGGGCAGGCCTGGAAGCCGTCGATGCCCGAGATCCACACCATCGTGGGCGGGCGGCTAACGCCCGACAGCCACGGCAACGCCATCGGCGTCGGCCTCTGCCAGTTCATCACCCGCCGCTTCGACGAGGCGGTGAACTGGGATCGCACCGCCATGAATTGCCTCTCGGCGCTGTCGCCCAACCAGGCGCACCGGCCGATCGTCGCCGAGAGCGACCGGCGGGGGCTGGAGCTGGCGCTCGCCGGGTGCCCGTCGGGACCGGCCGGCGTGCGCGCGGTCTTCATCCACAACACGCTGGAGATGACCCGGATCTATGCGTCGCCCGGCGCGCTCTCGGAGATCGCGCGCGCCGCCAACTGCCGGGTGGTGGGCGACCCTAAGCCGCTGGCGTTCGACGCCGAGGGCAACCTCGACCTGCAGCGATACTGGGACTGAGGGCTTCGGGAGGAATTACTTCGCGTGGAAGAAAGTGCCGCGAACCAGCGTGTCGTCGATGTTGACGAAGGTGCAGGGCAGCCCGTCGGACCATTCGATATCGGGGCCCGACTGCAGCTGGTAATGGACGTGCGGAGTCACCGTGTCCCCGGAGCTGCCGAGCTTGCCCAGTTCCTGGCCCTGCCGCACGCGGTCGCCGACCTTCACGCGCAATGACTTCTCCTGGAGATGCGCGATCATGCTGAACTCGCCATTGCCGTGGTCGATGACGACGTGGTTGCCCGGGTCGCCCCCGTTGGGATGTTCGGGGGCGTAGTATTTCGGATCGCTCTTCTCCGGATCGGGCTGGTCAGGGCGGTCGCCGCGCGCGCGCACCACGGTGCCGTCGGCGGGGGCAATCAGCGCGCGTCCCCAGCCGGCATGGTCTTCTCGCTTCTCGCCGCCGCCAGGCAGGTACACCGCATAGCTCTGGTCCAAGCCAACGCCGTCGAGGGCAAACTGGCCGCTGCGGTTGCGGTGACCGCCGTTGGTGACACCCGCCTGGGTAATGACGCCGCGACCCTTGAAGGGATAGATGAGTCTGGTCTTCTGCCTGAAAGTCTCGACGGGCAGCGTAGCGACGGCGCGCACGGTCTTTCCTGCTTCGACCAGCTCGACGGAAACGTTCATCGCATCGACCTTGGCCGCGGCCGCCTCGGTGAAGCGCAGGCGCACGGCCTGCGGCCAATAGATGGGCGAGGGCGGGGCGCTGCCGTCCGGACGCTTCGGTGGGAAGGGAGGCTTGATGGTCAGCGCCTTTGTCCCCTCCTCGCCAAGATGCACGCTGCGGGTCACCTGCTTGCCGGCGAGCAGCTGGATATCGACCCCCTGCACCGCAAGCGCGCGCGGCCTGCGGGTCTCCACCAGCAACCACAGGGTCCAGCTCTCGGTGGGCTCGTGGCCGCTGTCGCGCGTCTTGTAAAGGCGCGTCGGCAGCGGTCGCAAGCTTATCGTTGGGTCGATTGCCATTGCGCCGCCGGCCGCGTCGGCTTGCTTCGAGGCAGCGAGGGTGGGGATCGAAGCCGCGGCGACGAGTGCAGCCCAGGCGGCCAGCGCCAATCCATGGCGAGTCCTCTTCATAGGTGACTTACGTGAGCTGAGCCGAGACATTTCGGCAGGGCGCGGAGTGGCCCCGGTGCGTGGCGAAGAGCGCCACGTCGGGGGGCGGCGCAAAAGTGGCCAGATCTGTCCGCTTTTCGTCCATCGCCCCCATGGCGTCGCCCGGCCAGGAGAGCGTAGGGTTGCTGTCGCATGCGCCCCCTCCGACCCGCGCCGTCTCCACCGCGAACCTCCGCCCGCCGCGTGCTGGTGCTTCTCCTGCCGGAAGTCCACCTGCAAGACATGGCCGGACCTGTCCAGGTGCTCGACGAGGCCAACCGGCTGGGCGGCCGCTATGCGCTGACGTATTGCAGCGGGGCGGCCCGGGTCCGCTCCGCGCAAGGCCTCTGGTTAAGCGACTTGTCACCGCTGCCTGAGCCGCGCCGGGGCGACCTGGTGCTGGTTCCCGGGACCGCTTCGGAGGGCCTTGGCCGGCTGCGGGCGCCTCGGGCCTGGCTCTTGAAGGCGTTCCGCGCGGGGGCTCGGGTGGCCTCGATCTGCAGCGGCGCCTTCGCCCTGGCGCAGGCCGGACTGCTCGACGGCCGCCGCTGCACCACGCATTGGAAGCTCACCTCGCGTCTCGCCGCCGAATACCCGCGGACCACCGTGCTCGACAACCGCCTCTTCGTCAGCGACCGCGGCATCATCACCAGCGCCGGCGTCGCGGCCGGCATCGACCTGGCGCTCTCGCTGGTCGAGGAGGACCACGGCCCGGTGGTGGCGGCGCGCGTGGCGCGCGAGATGGTGGTCTACCTGCGGCGCAACGGCGAGCAGGAGCAGCGCAGCGTCTACCTCGACCACCGCCTGCATCTGCACCCCGGCGTGCACCGCGTGCAGGATCTATTGGTCGAGCGCCCCGACCGGAAACCGAAGCTGGCCGAGCTGGCCCGCGTGGCTGGCATGAGCCCGCGCAACCTGGCACGCGTCTTCCGCCGCGCCACCGGCATCACGCCCAGGCAGTTCGGGGCAAGGGTCAAGGTTCAACTGGCGCGCGACCTGCTCGGCGACCCGCAGCGAACCGTGGAATCGGTGGCCGCGAGCTGCGGCTTCGAGGACGCGCGCCAGCTGCGCCGGCTGTGGAAGCAGACGTTCGGGATGTCGATCCAGGCTTTTCGGAAGGCGGGTTGATTCGATGGGCCTCATCCTGATGCTCGCAGGGCTCGCGACCATGCAGCTGAAGAGCGCGGACCTGGCCAACGGCGCGACCATCGCCAGCGAGCAGAGGTATCCGCGCTGCGGAGGGAAGAACGTCGCGCCAGCGCTGTCGTGGAGCGGCGCGCCCGCCGGCACGAAGAGCTTCGTCCTCACCTTCATCGACACGAGCGTGCTGCCTTCGGGCTGGTCGCACTGGATCGTCGTCAACCTGCCGGCGTCGGCATCGGGCCTGCCCAAGGGAGGCGCGCTACCTGCCGGCGCGAGCGCGATCCAGAGCAACTTCGGCGACCTGATCTATGCCGGCCCCTGCCCGCCCGCAGGCACCGGCGAGCACGTCTACGAATTCACGATCTATGCGCTCCCCCGCAGAGCGCCGGCCATCGTCGAAAACGCGAGCGCCAATGAACTGGCAAGAGCCTTGTCGGCGATCGCGCTAGCCAAGGCCACCCTCAGAGGAACGGCGACCACGCCATGACCAGGAGCCCCGGATGCTGATTCAAGCCGCTGCTGTAATTGCACTGCTGTCCGCCGCCGCCGCCGGAAAGCCTGAAGCGAGGCTGGTCCTGCCCAAGTCGGGAGTGGTCAAGGTCGCCTTCGTCATCTCCGACCGCGCCACGCTGATCGACGTCGCGGGACCGATGCAGACCTTCGACCAGGTCCAGTCCGCCGACCAGACCGGGTTCGAGACGTTCACCGTCTCCGAGACGCGCAAGCCAACCAAGGCCGGGACGCTGACCATCATCCCGGATTTCACCTTCGACGACGCGCCCGACGCGGACATCGTGGTGGTGGGAGCGCAGACCGGCGATAACGAAAGTTACCTGGGCTACCTGCGGCGCATGAACGCGCGCGGCAAGCTGATGCTCTCGGTCTGCACCGGCGCCTCGAAGTTCGCGCAGGCCGGATTGCTCGATGGCCGGGAGGCGGCCACGCATCACGATTATGTCGAGACATTCCGCAAGCGGTTTCCCAAAGTGACTTTCCTCATGGACAAGGCCTGGGTGCACAGCGCGCCGATGGTCTACACGGCGGGCGGCGAGACCTCCGGCATCGAGCTCGCCCTCCACATCATCGAGCTCTATTACAGCCACGACGTCGCGGTGAAGACGGCGCGCTACATGGAGTACCGCGGTCCCGACTGGCAGCGGTGATCAGGCGGAGGTTCCCGCCGGCGCTCATGCTCTCGAAGAACTTGAGCAGCGCGCCGGACGCTCGGGCTCGAATTGGTAGAGCAACTCGTCTTCGAACCTGTTGACGAAGAAGTTGCGCCCGAGAGAGAGTCCGTCGCTCGGGAGGTCCCATGCCGCTCCATCGAAGGTTGTCCGCTCTATGCGTCGCGGTCCTCGCCGGCGCTCCGCTCGGCGCGTTCGCTCAAGCCGCGGTCATCGGAGTGGGCCGGGTCAAGACGGACGTCGGTGAATTCGTCACAAGCGGCGGTCGAACCTGGGCGTGCCTGGGCGCGGCCTGGCGAGACGAGGGAAGCGTTTCCGGCGGCACCGGGACACGCTACTCGTGCGCTGGATCTATTCTCGACAGCGACACGTACACGACAGTCTCTGTCGGAAGAACGGCCGTGGCGCTCGGTGACCTGAAGGCGGCGTTGGATGGGGTAGCCGCGAGCGTTGCGAGGAACGGCGACGGCGTGGCGGCCCTTCGGCTGTGGCTCGAGGCGCAGGTCCAGCAGTCGAACCAGCTGCTGTACGAGGCCATCTCAGCGCGTTTCGACGCCGTTCCGGCGCGCGTACTCGCGAACAAGGCCTTTAAGGACGCAATCGCCAAGCTCAGGGAAGACGTTCTCGCCTCGGTGAAGGCGAGCGCGCCGCCGCCGGGCGGGAGATAAGGTCAGCCGTCTCGCGCGCGGACAGGTCGCCGTCGACGTCCAGTTCAGCCGCGACCTCGCTGTCGTCGGCCAAAACTCGACCCGCACTCTCGACATGGCTGGGCAGGGAGGCGAGGTGGACAAACGGATCGAAGTCGGGATCGTCAGACGAGTCGGCCGCTCTGGAGAAAGTGGGAGGAAGCTGACCTGAGTACTCAAAGGCCCCGCCAGCAAAGAGCCGGCAGGGCCTGGAGATTGTTGGTTGCGGGGACGCGATCATCGACTTACCGCAGACTTTCGTACCGCTGTTTGTCCGCGTTGAGATTGGCCGGGCGGCATGAGGCCTTTGCCGCCTCACGCAGGCAGGAGTCGAGAGGCGAAGTGCCGTACGGGTCCAGCACCCTACCCGACCAGGGTGACGGCACCTCATCCCCCGCGCCATGCCGGGGCCCCCGTGACGAGTGCATCCCTCGCGGCCACCGATGCGTGCCGCACGCTGCCCAAAGCTCGCTGGTACCTGTAGCTCCACGCGTTCCACTCCGCCCAACTCGTACTCGAGAGCGACGAGGCGCCCTTCAGCGACGACCTGCGCCGTCGCTAGCCTGACGGCTTCGCATGGGTCCCGGAAAACGGTTCCCGCCGCGCTGACCCGCCGAGCCGTTGCACTCAAGGAGCACTCGCTGTCGCGCCTCGGCTAGGTCTTCCTCGGTCACCATCCGCCGCGCACCGTACCCCATGGTCGGGGCAGGTGTCGGCCCCCTGCTCCACCCTTCCGCCATGCCCGAACTCCCGCCCACGCCCAGCACCGGAGGCTGCACCTGCGGCGCGGCCCTCTGCTACCAGCGTCCGGCTTCATCGGCCGGCCCGGGCACTTCGTCTGTCGGCGTTGCGGCCAGCGCTACCGGATGTACGATGAGGCCCCATGGGAACCGGGACTGAGAAGACCGTCGCCGACGACGACCTGGTGAGCGACGCCCGGCTGCAGGAGCTGCTCGAGGCGCCGGAGACCGGAGAGTAGCGGGCGCAGGTCGACAGGCTGGGCAGCGACGCCGAGGATGTACTGAAGCGCGCCAGCCAGCGCCTCGCGCTGCGCCTAGAAGTGTTCAGCCGTCACTGGCTGTGGCTAATTGCGGCTGTCCGGCCGGCAGCGCCGGCGCGACCGGAATCGGGGCGTCCAGGGTCTTTGTCCCCGGCCGCCACAGCAGGCTGGCGGCGAAGACCACGAACGCCAGCGCTCCCAGCCCGAAGATTGAATCTCCGAACACCCTCATCCACCGCAGCGTATTCATTACTGGCGTCTGCATGAACTCCGGGCTCCGCGCATACCAATAGCTCGTCTCCACCGACGCCTTGGTCTGCATCAGCCCCACCGGCAGCAGGCTGAGCAGCATCATCAGCATCAACCCGCCGTTCATCAGCCAGAAGGACAGCGCCAGCGGCTTCTCGTTCCACACCCTATCCGGCGAGGCTGCCCGCCAGCAGAAGAGCGTCAGGGCGAGACCGAGCATTCCGTACACTCCAAAGAGCGCGCCATGCGCGTGGAGCGGCGTCGTGTTCAGGCCCTGCATGAAGTAGAGCGCCACTGGCGGATTAATCATAAAGCCAAAGAGCCCGGCGCCGACCGCGTTCCAGAAGGCGACCGAGACGAAGAAGAAGATCGGCCACTTGTACTTCACCACCCACCCCTTGGTCTGGGAGAGCTTGTAGTTGTGCCAGGCCTCGTGGCCGATGAAGACGAGCGGCACTACCTCCAGCGCGCTGAAGACGGAGCCGAGCGCGGCGATCATCGGCGGGGTGCCGCTGAAGTAGAGGTGGTGCAGCGTGCCGACGATTCCGCCGGAGAGGAAGATGGTCGAGGCGAGGATCACCGCGCGCTCGGTGGACTTCGCCTCGAGCAGGCCGAGGCGGGCGAAGAGGAAGGCGAAGACCACGGTGGCGAAGACCTCGAAGAAGCCTTCCACCCAGAGGTGGACCACCCACCAGCGCCAGTACTCGGCGACGGCGAGGTTGGTGTGGTGCCCGACGCCGAGCGCGGCGCCGTAGAAGCCGGCGATGGCGATCGACGAGAGGACGAAGAGCATCAAGAGGCCGCGGGTCTCGTCCTTGCGGCGGAGCGCGGGCAGCACTGCGCGGAAGACCAGCGTCACCCAAAGGAAGAGGCCGACCAGCAGGCCGATCTGGAAAGCCTTGCCTAGGTCGAGGTATTCGAAGCCGCTGTGGCCGAAGTAAAAGCGGGTGGTGTCGTTGCTGAACCGGTGCATGACGCTCAGCCACTGGCCGGCCATCGAGCCCACCACCACTAGCACCAGCGCGCCGAGCAGGATGATGACGCCAGTCTTCTGGCCGGGGGGATCGCCGCCGCCGATGCTGGGAGCGACGAAGAGGCCCGCGGCGAGCCATGCGGTCGCGATCCAGAAGATGCCCAATTGCGTATGCCAAGTGCGGGTGATGACGTAGGGGAGCCAGCGGGAGAGCGGGACGCCGTAGAAGCCGTCGCCCTCGACGCCGTAGTGGGCGGTGATGACGCCGACGGCGATCTGCACCAGGAACAGCGCCACCACCACGCCGAAGTAGACGAGCGTCACGCGCTGCGATGGCGTGAGCTTCGTGCGCAGGAGCGGATCGTCCGCGGCCGGCTCCTTGGCGGTGGGCTCGGGCTCGCGGGCCGCGCGCCACCAGACCATGGCGGCGATGCCGGCAAGGAGCACGATGATGCTAACGCCGGTCCAAACCAGCGCGTCGCCGGTAATCTCGTTGGCGACCAGCGGCTCGTGCGGCCAGTTGTTGGTATAAGAGACGCCGTGGAGCGTCGGGCGATCGGTGGTCGCGGCCCACGCGGTCCAGAAGAAGAAGCTGGTGAGCTGGTGCAGCTTCTTCGGATCGGCCTGGGCGCCGGAGGGGATGGCGTACTCGCGGCGGCCGTTGGTAAAGAGTTCCGCGTAATAGGTTTCCAATTGATGAAAGGAGGCGGCGCGCTCGTTGGTAATGGTGAGCGTTCCCGTCTGTTCGTCATAGGTGTTGGCGCGGACGGCCGCGCGCAGGCGCTCGCGCAGCGGGGCCTGCTGTTCGGGCTGGAGGGCCGCGAAGGAGGCACCGCCGGACCGGCTCGCGTACTGGTCGAGGATGGCGGTCGCGTCCCGGTGCAGGTAGTCGGCGGTCCAGTCAGGGGCGACATAGCTACCGTGTCCCCAGATGGAGCCGACCTCCATGCCGCCCATCGCCTGCCAAACGTGCTGGCCGTCCATCACTTCGCCTTCGCCGATGATCTGTTCGCCCGAGGCGGAGATCACGCGCGCGGGGATGGGTGGCGCGCCGTCGCTAATCTTCCGACCGGCGTAGAGGAGGATGGCGAAGGAGACGACGACTACGATAGCGAGGGCCTGCCAGAGGACGCGAGAACTCGATGGGCGCATGCGGCGGGTCCGTGCAAATGGCTGGCCGCCGCGCGCAGAGCGCGCCGAATTGGCTGGCTGGCGCAAGTCCCGCCAAAGAACGGAGTTCTCGCGCACCCCTTGCGTCGCGGAGGGGGGTGCCCCGCAGTTTTTGCGCCGTCCGGGTAGGTCGGCGTCTCCGGTCCTTTGGATTCGCAGCAAGGACGATCAATCGGAGCGCGGCCGGGAGAAGATTTGACGATGCCCGGACGAATAGTTGGCAACGAAATTCGCCCCGGCACAGGCCGTAGAACTAGCCGGAGGCTTCTATGCACGCATCACTCGGGCTGCTCGCGCTTCTGCTGCTTTGCGGCGCCGCCCGCGCCGAGGACGGCGGCGTGCCTGCGCGGGGCGCCGGTCTCGTGCTGCGCGACTCTGCGAGCGACGAGGACACCGGTATCCCGGCCTATCCTGGCGCGGTGGTCCAGCCGCGCACGCAGAACCAGTCTCCCGCGCTCGACCTTGCGTTCTGGGCGTCGGGCCGCGGCATGCACCTCTCGCTGGTGAAGTACTGGTCGCGCGACAGCGCGGTACGCGTTGCCGCCTTCTACCGCCAGGCACTCGCGCAGTACGGCAGCGTCATCGATTGCTCCGCCTCGCCGCGCGATGCAGCCTGCGAAGACGAGCCGGAGGAAGGTACCGTGGAGCTGCGCGCGGGTCCGAAGAGCGACCGCCGCATCGTCGCCAGTGTGCAGAAGAAGGACCGCTGCGAGATCGCCGCGGTGCGCGTCAGGGCTCGTTGACGGGGGCGCACGTGGGGCGGGTACGCTGAAATCGATCCGCCAAACGCGGTTCTGACATCTTCAGCGACGCTGCTCGCCGGAGCGCCGACGATCAGGATGTGCACCGATTTCTGCCCGCAAAGTCGTGCGCCGTCGCATCGCTCGCATAGTTGCACCCTCCTTCAACTGAGTCGCAGAACAATCCAAGGGTCGCGGCGGCCGGTTCATGATCTGGGGAACCATATTTCTCTTGCAGGGTGGCGAGCACACGTTTGCGCCATCTCCATCTATCTTTGTGCCGCTGATGTCGCTCCTCTTCGGAAGGGAAGGGTCGGCGGGCGATGGCGTCCCTCACAATGTCTTCAATAATCATCATCCTGACGTCGACCCGATACAGGCGACCTTCGTAGAAACCGAACCAAATTTCGACTCGCGAATCTTCGAGACGCCGGGTACCAAGCCATGGCGGACGCGGTGAACCTCTCCCTCTTCCGCGACGAAGAGGAGCACCCTCATCGCGACCCGCAGTAGCGGGTCGGCCGCAAAGGAACTCCGCTAATAGCTCTTCAACGCCGCTCACGCCGGCGGCGTTCACAGCGCAGTATGCGCCGATCGCGGCAGAAGTCGCGGTCGGCGTCGCCCAACTGCAGGTTGCCGGAATCAACATTGGCCGCGATCGCGTGGTCGGTGCCGCTGGTGGAGTACACGCTCCAGGCGAAGTTCACTGCGGCCTGCGGGAAGAATGAGGACGCTCGCCGAGCGGGACGGCGCCTGCAACGGCCGGGGGCGAGTGCGAAGAGCCTGCGCAGGCGTCCACCGCATCCGTCCGCTGCCCGCCGGCGATCTCGTCCGCGCGCTGGCTGAGGTGTCGATGAGCTGCGGCAGTGGTGGGATAGGTAAATCAACTGCGATCGTGGTTTGGTAAGAGCGCCTCGCCTTCAAGCGCATACGACAGACCCGCGCGGCGCGGCGGGCGGGCAGAGAGTCGTTATCAGGGCCACCGCCGCGCGCACCACGACCGCGGCCAGCAGGGTCAGCGGATCGGCGGGGCCGATTCGGTGGAGCAGGCCGGCGAAGAGCCGCGCAGTGCCCGGCGCGCCCGCCGCCTCAGCGCAAGCCCGGCGCCCAACACCGCGGCGCTCTCTCGTGCCGCCAGCAACAGCGCCTCGTGCCTCCGCCCCCGAGCCGTGAGGCCGAGCCGCCCACTGACGCCCTCGAACCGGGCCGCTAAAGTCTCCGCGTGTGGAAGGCGAGGCGACGAGCAAGACCGAAGAGCGAAAGCCCAAGGCCGAGAGAAGCTACCGTGTGCCCTGGGCCGAGCTGTTCCTGAAAATGTGCGCCATCGGCGAGCTCGACTGCCCGAAGATCGACGGGTCGGAGGAATCGATC
The DNA here is from genome assembly GCA_025350525.1 of Deltaproteobacteria bacterium. Lineage (GTDB taxonomy): Bacteria > Myxococcota > Myxococcia > Myxococcales > 40CM-4-68-19 > 40CM-4-68-19. Next base: position 1,232 of record JANXXR010000231.1, on the reverse strand, counting down.
ATCGCGTTCGCCTCCACCAGCTCGGCGGCGGCGTCCGCGTCGGGCGGAGCGGCGGGAGCTTCGGCGCGGCGCACTTCGACGACCATCGACGAGGCGTCGCTCGACGGGTCAAGGCATCAGGTCGAGGGACTCGAAGTGCGCGAACATGCTCTGAAACTCATTGAGCTTGGACGGAGTCTCGAGCTGGTCCACTCTCTGCGCTTGCTGGCAGCGGGCGAAGCCGTCACCACGGTGGTCGGCTACGAGAGCCTGAGTGCCTTCGTTTCGGCATTTCGGCGAACATTCGGTACTACCCCGGGCCACTACTTCTCCTGAAAGCTTCCCCGCAACAATGAGGCCCGGCGCGCGAAGATACAGCTTGGTCCCATTTTTCTTGCTCTTATGCTTTAGGATTCAAGCGCCCTTTTCCCTGTCACAGCGGGCAGACAGGAGGGCCATATCTGCAGGCGACAGCTCTCCTCCGTCCAGGTAGACGGAAGCCTCTTTCTCGACGAGGTGCAGTGCCCACGGCTGCGGTGTTGAGCGCCGTGGTATCGGCCAACCCCTTACGCGCGCGGATCGGCCTTCGCCGCGAGTCTTGAGTACGAGCTGAGCGGAGTCCGGAAGTTGGGCGTCCGCCTCACCGAGCTCGGATTGCTGCGGCTCAAGCCGTAATTCTGGTACGGCTTCGACGAAAGCGCCTTAGTAGTGCTGGGGGGCGTTTGCTTTCGGCCTCCGAGAACCGATAGCGCCTTGGGACCGATAGCGGCTGTAACTGATGGTCCGCATGATTAGAAGTTCACTCGCAGCGAGGTGCCAAACGTGCGCGGTTGGTTCGTCAGGTATCCGATGCGGGCCCTGGTACCGCGTTCCTGGTCCAGTGCCAGGAACGCGCGCTGGTCCGTGAGATTGTTGCCGTACAGCGAGAAGTCCCACCTTTCCTGCTTGACGCCGATCCGCGCGTTCACGATGTCGTAGGCGGGCATCTCCGGGTTGTACGTGAAGACGCTCGCGGAATACGGAGACCCGGGCGTGTTAGCTCCAAACGCCGGAATGCTGAGCGTTCCGAGGTTTTGGTCACCCACCTGCGTGAAGCGGGAGCCGACGAACTGGTTCACCGCCGTGACATAGGCCAGGTACCCCGCCCGGAACTCCAACTGGTAGGTGGCGGCCACCGCGAACTTGAGCTTGGGGACGCTCGGCAGCCGTGCCCCGTCCTGGATCCCCGAGACGATGCTCACCGTCCCGTCCGG
>JANXXR010000211.1 GCA_025350525.1 Deltaproteobacteria bacterium | reverse complement strand
GGAGGACTTGCGCGACGCCGTTCGCAGGATCGAGGGCGCGCGATTACGTCAAGAAACCGTCAAGGTTTCACAGAAGGAGCCCGGAGACACAAAAGCCCCCTCAGCAACCGCCGAGAGGGCTTGAGATTTTTGGTTGCGGGGGCAGGATTTGAACCTGCGACCTTCGGGTTATGAGCCCGACGAGCTACCGGACTGCTCCACCCCGCGTCAGAGTGGCGCCTCGTATAGACTTAGCTCGCCGGACCTGTCAACAGCTTACGGCAGGAAGCGCGCGGCTGCTCCCCAGCGTGCGCTGCGGGCGCCCTGGATGTTGAGCGCCGAAGTCAGCGCCAGCGCCACCCCGGCGGCGATCATCTGCACTGTCCCGAGCAGCGAGACCGTGTGCACCAGCGTCCGGGCCCGCTCGGGCGCAGAGGGCCCGGGCTCGCCGTCCGCATCGGTCGGGAACGGCTGCTCCGCCGAGATGAGCCGCCCGACGTACTGCGTGCCCAGCCCCGACGCCACCGTGATCCCCAGCGCGATGTCCTTGGCCAGCACCAACTGCCGCAAGTTGCGCCCCAGGTACTTGCCCGAGAACATCGACCGGCCGATCAGCCAGGTGGCCGCGGTCGTGATCAGCCCCACCGTCTTGGGAATCGCAAAGGTCTTCCACGCCACATCCATGACCTTCGAGCGCTCGTCGGGGCTCGAGATCGCCTTGGCCGAGGCGTTGAGCCCCGTCTGTCCGAAAATGATGCCGCCGAACGTGGCAGCCAGTCCGAGTTCGTGAGCCGCCAGGGCGGCCGTCGTCAACTTCGCCATTGTTTGAATCCTCCGTGGGCGAAGGGTCGGCATTGGGCTGCCGTATCGCACGGGGCAGGCGAGCTCACGCCCAGTCGCGCAGCACCGCGGCCGTGTGCTCGCCGCGGCCGGGAGCGCGGCCCATGGGAACGTCGGCCATGAGCGCCGGGAAGGTCCGCGGCAGGTCGCCCGCATAAAGTCCGCGCGCGGCGAAGAGCGGATGAGTGCGCAGCTCCGACGGCTCCAGCACCGGCTCGCCGCAGCAGTCGCTGGCGTGGAGGAAGGCGGCCCAGTCGTCGCGGGTGCGGGTGGCGAAGAGCGCGTCCACCTCCGGCGTGAGCGAGGTGTCGTAGCCGCGCGGCGTCCAATCGGGCCGCCCCACCGCCGTGCAGAAGCGCAGCCAGAACTTGGGCTCGAGCGCCCCCAGCGCGTAGGCGCCGCTCGCGCAGGCATAGATGCGATAGCAGGGCCGCGAGCCGTCGAGGACGGTAACGGCGTCGGCCGGCTCGTCCAGATGAGGAAGGAGAAGGCCGGTCGCTCCATCGGTGAGGGAGAGGTCGAGCGTCCTCCCCTTCCCGGTCCGGCCCCGCTCGAGCAGCGCGGCCAGCACAGCGATGACCGCCTGCTGCGATCCGCCGAAGAGGTCCGCGAGCAGCAGCAGCGGCAGCCCGCCATTGCGCCCGAGGACGCCCGCCAGCGCCAGGCAGCCGATGTCGTGACCGGCCCGGTCGCGCCACGGTCCGGTCTGCCCGAACGCCGAGATGCGGCAGACGACCAACCGTTCAGGCCACGGCGGCGGCAGCAGCTGCTCGAGGACGCCGGGGCGAAAGCTCTCCACCAGCACGTCGGCGTGCTCGGCGAGCCGGCGAAGCTGCGCCTTGCCGCCATCGGTCTTGAGCGCGAGCACCGCGCTGCGCTTGCCGCGATTGAGCGCGGCGAACATGCCGGGCGAGACGTCGCGCAGGTAATCGCCCTGCCCTTCGTCCTCGATCTTCACCACCTCTGCGCCCAGGTCGGACAGCACCAGGGTCGCGTACGGCCCGGGCAGGAGCCGCGTCAGGTCGAGGACCCGGACAGAAGCGAGCGCTGCAGTTATCCGATCACCTTCTGCAGCTTCATCGCCATCGAGACGTCGTTGACCTTGATCTTGCCGCTCATGAACGCCATGGGCGCGGCCATCTTGCCGGTGACGATGTTCATGAAGTCGTTGGCGGCGCAGGTGACCTTGCAGACCTTGGCGGTGGTGCCGGCTGGGGCGCCGCCGCTGACCACCGAGCCCGGATCCTTGGTGAGGTCCACCGTCCAGACGCCGCCGGCGTCGCCGGTGATGTTGAACTCGTACATGCCGTTCACCTGCTTGGCGAGGTCGGGGGTGTTCGCCAGCTTCTTGGCGATCTTCTCCTCGAAGTACGACTTGGGCGTGTGATCGGCCATCTTGTGCGGCTCCGGCGAAACTGAATGATCATTCATTCAGAGAGGGCGCGGAATCTAGCGGCGGGGGGCAAGGCTGTCAACGAAGGCCGCCAGCGCGCGCGGGCGCTCTGCGCGCTGGGGAACGAACGGCGTGGGGCCGAGCACCCGCACGCCCGTCATCTCGGAGACCCAGCGCGCGTTGGTCGCGACCGTCGGGTCGTCCTCCTCCGTCACGCGGTTCAGCACCACCGCGGCGACGGCGAGGCCGCGGCCCTCGAGCGCCGCCACCGAGAGCGCGCAGTGGTTGAGGGTGCCTAGCCCGGCGCGGCCGACCAGGATGACGGGCAGTCCCAAAAGGGCGGCGAGATCGAGGTTGGTGAGCACGGCGCGCGCGGGGGCGCGGTCAGCGGGATCGACTTCCTCGAGCGAGAGCGCGGCGCGGGCGATGGGCACCAGCAGGCCGCCCGCAGCCTCGACCACGATGGGCGCCGCGGCCCGCGCGACCAGTTCCTCGATGCGCAGCAGGTCGATGCTGCGCCCTTCGGCTTCGGCGGCGACCAGCGGGGCGGCGGGGAGGAGGAAGCGGTAGGGGCAGAGATCGTCCAGCGCCTGCGAGGAGCCGCAGGCCTCGCGCAGGGCGAGCGCATCCTCGGGTGCGTCGGGGGCGCAGCCGGTCTCGAAGGGCTTCAAAGCCTGCGGGTTATGCCCGCGCTCGCGGAGCAGCGCGCAGAGGGCGCGGGCCACTTCGGTCTTGCCGACGCCGGTGTCGGTGCCGGCGATGAAGTAGCCTTTCATTCAGCCCTGCTCCCGGCGCCTCACGCCGCGCCCTCCGTCGCCTCGCGGATCGACTCGCGTACTCCCTCGATGAGGAAGTCCACCTCCGCCGGCTTGATGGCGAGCGGCGGCATCAGCACCACCACGTTGCCCAGCGGGCGCAGCATCAGCTCGCGCTTACGGCCGGCCAGCGCCACCCGATGTCCCAACCGCTCGCTGTAGGGGAACTCGTCCTTGCTCTTCTGGTCCTTGACGAGCTCGATGCCGATCATCAGGCCTCGTTGGCGGACGTCGCCCACGTGCTTCAACTCGGCGATGCCGCGCAGCCCCTCGGCGAGGCGCTCGGCCATCATCCGCACATGGTCCAGCGTGTGCTCCTCGTCGAAGAGCTTGAGCGAGGCCAGCGCCGCCGCGCAGGCCAGCGGGTTGCCGGTGTACGAGTGGCCGTGGAAGAAGGTCTTCCGCGATTCGTAGGGGCCGAGGAAGCTCTCGTAGACGGCGTCGGTGGTCAGGGTCACGGCCAGCGGCAGGTAGCCGCCCGAGAGGCCTTTGGCGAGGCAGAGGAAGTCGGGCACCACCTCCTCCTGCTCGCAGGCGAACATGGTCCCGGTGCGGCCGAAGCCGGTGGCCACCTCGTCGCAGATGAGCAGCACGCCGTTCTCCTTGCAGGCGCGCGCGATGCGCTTGAGATAGCCGTGCGGGTGCATGATCATCCCCGCCGCGCCCTGCACCAAAGGCTCGATGATCACCGCCGCGATCTCGTCGCGCCGGCCGTGGATCATCGACTCCGCCGCCAGCGCCGCCGCCTCGAGACAGTGCCGCGGGCCGGTGGGCCAGCGATAGACGTAGGGCGTGGGGATGCGCAGGCACTCGAAGAGCAGCGGTCGGAAGATCTCGTGGAACAGATCCATCCCGCCGACGCTGACCGCGCCCAGCGTGTCGCCGTGATAGCCCTCGGCCAGCGCGACGAACTTGTTCTTCTTCGGCTTGCCGCGCTGGCGCCAGTGCTGGAAGGCCATCTTCAGGGCGACCTCCGCCGCGGTGGAGCCGCTGTCCGAATAGAAGACGCGGGTGAGGCCGGTCTCGCCATGCGAGAGGCCCGCCCGGGGAGCGCGGCGCGCCAGCTCCGCCGCCAGCTCGATGGAGGGCGGCGAGGCCAGGCCCAGGAGCGTCGAGTGCGCCACGTACTCGAGCTGCAGCTTGATGGCGCTGTCGATCTCGGGGCGGTGGTGGCCGTGGACGTTGACCCACAGGGAGGAGACGGCGTCGAGGTACTTGCGGCCGCGGGTGTCGAACAGCCAGCTGCCGCGGGCGTGGTCGATGATGACGGGCTCGTCGCCCGGCAGCGGCTCGAGCCAGGTCTGCATCTGGGTGAAGGGATGCCAGACGTGCGCGCGGTCGAGCGCGGCCAGCCGCTGGTGGCGCGCCTCTGCGTCCTCGGGGCCGGAGAAGGTGTCGCTCATGGCGGCGCTTGTATCCGACCTGTGCGATGCTTTCCAAATGCTGCTTTCGATTCCTCTCGTGCTCGAGGCCGGCCGGGAGCTGACGCGGCGGTACTTTGCGGGGGAAACCGAGGCGATCTGGGCGCGCCTGACGCCGCAGATGCAGGCGGCGCTCGGGTCGCTGGCCAACCTCGATGCGACCCGCGCCCTGGTGGAGGCGCAGGCGGGCACCGAGCAGGCGGTGTTCGGCGAATGGACCGAGGCGGCGGACGGTGTGCGCGTCTACCGGCGCATCGCGCGCTTTTCGAAGGCGCGCGTGGAGATCGAGCTGCGCTGGGCGTTCGACGGGGCCGACCGGGTCGCCGGATTCTTCATCCGCCCCTCGGCGCTGCGCGAAGCCGTGGCAAAGCACGAGACCGCAAAGACGCGGCTCCTGCTGCCGGTCCATGGCGCCTGGACGGTGGTGTGGGGCGGGCGAACGCTGGCGCAGAACTACCACGCGTTTTCGCGCAACCAGCGCTTCGCCTTCGATCTGCTGGTCGTGCGCGATGGACTCACGCACCGAGGAAACAACCTCGAGGATTGCTTTGCCTTCGGCCAGCCCATCTGCGCGCCGGCGGACGGCACCGTCGCCACCGCCGTCGACGGAGTGCCCGATCAGCCGGCGGGCTCCGGCCCTTCCGTGGACCCGCTGGGGAACCACCTCGTCATCGACCACGGCAACGGCGAGTACAGCTTTCTCTGCCATTTACAGTCCGGCTCGGTGAAGCCGAAGGCGGGCGACACGCTGCACGCCGGCGACCTGCTCGGGCTCTGTGGCAACAGCGGCAACACCACCAGCGAGCCGCACCTGCACTATCACCTGCAGGATTCGCCGCTCCCCTTCGACGGCGACGGGCTGCCCGCGGAGTTCAGCGACTACCTCGCGGACGGAGTGCGCGTCGACAGGGGCATGCCCCTGCGGGGGCAGGTCATCTCGCGCTGAGCGCAGTCGACCGGGGCGATTTGGTCATTTGACCAAGACGTCTTCCCTCGGGCCGAGGGTCGATTTGGTCATTTGACCAAGAGCGCGGTCCGCAGCGCCGCGAGGGCCGCGTCCACCTGCGCCGCGCTGTGCGCCGCAGAGAGTGCGAAGCGGATGCGGCTGGTGCCGGCCGGCACGGTGGGAGGGCGGATGGCCTTGGCCAGATGGCCAAGCTCGCGCAGGCGGGCGGCGACCTGCACGGCAGTGTCGGGGTCGCCCAGTATGAATGGGACGATGGGGGAGTCTGCGCTCGCGGGCCGGCCCAGCGCTTCCAGTCCGGCGGCGAAGCGGCGGACGTTGCTCCAGAGCCGGGCGCGGCGCTGCTCGCCCTCGGGGCCGGTGGCGATGCGCAGCGACTCGAGGGCGGCGCAGGCCAGCGCCGGCGGCAGCGCCGTGGAGAAGACCAGCGGGCGGGCCCGGTTCACCAGCAGATCGCAGACGGCGCGGGAGGCCGCCACATAGGCGCCGGCGACTCCCAGCGCCTTGGAGAGCGTGCCCATCCGCAGCGCGGGCTGAACGCCCTCCTGCGCGCAGAGCCCCGCGCCGCGCGGACCGAAGACGCCGGTGGCGTGGGCTTCGTCCACCATGAGCAGCGCGCCGCGCGCATCGCAGAGCGCCTGCAACTCGCGCAGCGGGGCGCGGTCGCCGTCCATGGAGAAGATTGCGTCGGTGACGAGGAGCTTGCGGCGCGCCGGGGTCTTCGCCAGCAGGCGCTCGACGGCGGCGAGATCGCGATGGGGAAAGACCTCGACGCGCGCCCGCGAGAGCCGGCAGCCGTCGATGAGCGAGGCGTGGTTGAGCACGTCGGAGAGGATCAAATCCTCCGGCCCGGCGAAGACGGGAACGATGGCGCAGTTGGCCGCGTAGCCGCTGTTGAAGAGCAGCGCCGCCTCGGTGCCGGCCAGCGCCGCCAGCGCGCCTTCCAGTTCGTGCTGCGGCAAGAAATCTCCGCTGACGAGGCGGCTCGCGCCGGCGCCCGCGCCCCACTGCCGCGCGCCGTCCGCGAGCGCACCGGCCACCCGCGGGTCGCCGGCCAGGCCCAGGTAGTCGTTGGAGCAGAGGTTCACCAGCCGCTCGCCGGGCCGCAGCTCGATCTCCGCCCCGGGCGGCGTGCGCAGCGGCTCCAGCGTCCGCAGCAGCCCGCGGGCCGACAGCTGTTCGAGCTCGGCGCGGGCGATGTCGTCTACGAGCGGCACGGCGGCGGAACCTACGGGACCGCAGCGGCCAAAGTCAAAGCGGGAAGTTCACCGCAGCGCTCGGATCGGCCGGGGGGTGGTACGGGGGGCGGAGCCCCCTGTACAGCGGAGCCGCGCAGCGGCGGAGCGCCCAAAAAAGGAACGAGGCCTCGCGTGCGATCTCACCGCTCGATCGCCTCAAGAGCCGAAGTTGTCTTTCTAAGCTGGGGCGAGCGCGAAGGTCCGCAGCGCCGTGTGCGTCGCCCCGCTGCCGCCCAGCACGCTCTGCACCAGCGCGAACTCGCGGACCTGGAAGCGCGCCAGCGTGGACTTGGGGAGCGCCTCGAGTGCCCGCCGCGCCTCGCGCGCACCGTTGGGCTTGGCGCGGCCGAGGGTGAGGTGCGGCTGGAAGGGCCGGTCCTCCAGCTTGAAGCCCCGCTCGCGCAAGGCCGCCGCCAGCGCCTCCGCCACTGCCGCCAGCGCGGCGGCGCCGTCGGTCGCGCCGATCCAGAGCACGCGCGGCCGCGACATGCTGGGAAAGGCGCCGCGCGAGCCGACCGCCAGCTCGAACTCCGGCAGCGTCTGCACCGCCTCCGCGGCAGCGACGGCGTCGTCGAGGCGATCGGTCTCGCCGAGGAACGCCAGCGTGAAATGAAGCTGCTCGACCTTGCCGAGCCCGACGCTGTCTCCCGCCACGGCGCGCGCGGCCTCGAGCGCCGGCCGGAGCGTCTCCTTCACCTCGCCGGGCAGCTGCACCGCAAAGAACAATCGCATGGGCCATGCTACTCGCCTTTGCGCCCGCCTGGCGTTATCCCTCCGGCCCATGGCGCGAAAGATGCCCCTGCTCCCCCTCCCGCTCCTCGAGCAACTTCTCGCAGCCGCGATGTCGCGCGGCGCCGAGTTCGCCGAGGTCTACGTCGAGAAATCGACCACCACCGCCGTCCAGCTCGACGAGGCGCAGATCAAGAGCGCGCAGTCGGGGTCGGTGACCGGCGTCGGCGTGCGCGCCATCCGCGGCGCGCAAGTCGGCTATGCCTATTCCGACGACCTGGAGGACGACGCCCTGCTGCGCACCGCGCAGACTGCCGCGCTCATCGCCGACGGCACCCGCGAGCCCGGCCCGATCAAGATGTCGCGCAAGCCGCTGCCCACCTACTATCAAGTCCGCACGCCGCTGGCCGACGTGGACGTCGCCCGCAAGATCGAGCTGGTCAAGGCCGCCGACAAAGCCGCACGCGCTTATGACAAGCGCATCAAGCAGGTGACTGGTGGCTATGCCGACCAGACGCGCGAGATCCTGGTCGCGAATACGCTGGGCCACCTCACCGAGGACCGGCAAGACCTCTGCCGCCTGGGCGTGCAGGTCGTCGCTTTTGGAAAGAAGAACGAGCGGCGTACCGGCTTCTATGGAGGCGGCGGGAGGGTGGACTTCCGCTTCTTCGACGACTTCTCGCCGGCGCAGGTAGGGCGCGAGGCGGCGCGGCAGGCCATCGCCACGCTGGGCGCGGTGGCGGCGCCCTCGGGCCCGCAGACGGTGGTGCTCGCTCCGGGCTGGAGCGGAATTCTTCTGCACGAAGCCGTCGGCCACGGCCTCGAGGCCGACTTCATCCGCAAGGGGACTTCGCTCTTCGCCGGAAAGCTGGGCGAAAAAGTCGCCAGCGAGCTGGTCACCGTCATCGACGACGGCACCG
>JANXXR010000114.1 GCA_025350525.1 Deltaproteobacteria bacterium | reverse complement strand
AGGATGTCCGCCGCGGGGATGCCGCGCGACACCAGGTTGATCACGTCGGTCTCCGAGAGCACGGCGCAGACGCTCGACACCTGCTCCGGCGCGGTGGACGTCTTCGACAGCGCGCCGACGTCCTCCAGCGGCACGCCCAGGTAGCGCGCGACGTTCTCGAGGAACTGGCCGGTTCCGCTCGCGCACTGGCTGGTCATGCGCACGCCCAGCACCCGGGCGCGCGGGTCCATGCGGATGGCGCGGGCGTGCAAGGCGCCCATGTCCAGCGTTCCGGCGGCGTCGGGGACGAGCAAGAGCGCGCCGCGGGCGTGCGCGGTCATGCTGTAGAAGTGGCCGGTGCGGAAAGGCACGCCGTCGCCGTCGCCGGTGGAGGCGACATAGCGCAGCTGCGTCGGGGTCACTCCCGCGCGATCGCAGGCTTCGCGGAAGGCAGCGCGCGCCACCTCGATCACCGCCCGGCGACGGATGCGCTGCATCACGGTGATCAGCACCTTGCCAGAGGCACCGTCGCTCTCGACGATGGCGACTTTGACCGCCGAGGCGCCCACGTCCACTCCGGCGGTGAGCCCGCGGTCGCCGCTTGCGCTGGGAGCGGGGAGATCGAAGAAGGCGGGCTGCTCATCGATGGGAGCCTGGGGCTCCTCGTGCCGCTGCACCTTGGCCATCTTGAGGAGCGGCGCTTTCGCTTCCACCTTTGCGCGGGCCGGTTGCGCGGTGGCGGCAGTCGTTGCCTCGAGAAAGCGGGGCTGGGGATATTTCTTTCCGGCGCGCAGGTCGTCGAGCGCGAACAGCGAGGCGCCGAGCGCGCCCATGTAGATGGAGTCGGGGTGGATGTTGATGGTCAGGTCTTTTCCGAAGCTCTCCCGGACCAGATCGTCGAGAAGCTTGACCACCGCCGGGTTCTTGCTGACGCCGCCTGTGAAGGTGAATTGGTTCTTCACCCCGCCCGCGCGCGAGAGCAACGAGAGCGCGCGCAGCACGATGGCGCGGTGCAGGCCGAGCAGGATGTCCTCGCGTCGTTCGCCCAGCGCCAGACGGTCGCGCAGTTCGGCGCCGGCGAAGACGGTGCAGGTGGAGTTGACCCGCACCATGCGCTTCGCCTGCAGCGCCAGCGGACCCAATTCGTGCAGGCCGAGGCCCAGCTCGTCGGCGATGTAGCCGAGATATCTCCCGCAGCCCGCCGCGCAGCGGTCGTTCATCTGGAAGGCGGTGACCACGCCGCCCTCGTCCACCTGGATGGCCTTGGTGTCCTGCCCGCCGATGTCCAGCACGGTGCGCGTGCCGGGGAAGAAGTGGTGCGCGCCGCGGCCGTGACAGAGGATCTCGCTGCGCACCGCCGCCGGATCGAAGGGCAGTGTCTGGCGGCCGTAGCCGGTACCGACCACCGCATCCGGCAACCGGGCGAAGGCCGCGGCGATGTCGGTCATCGAGGTCCATTCGTCGCGCGGCGGCGGTCGCATCGCCGCGTGGGCCACATTGGGCAGCTCGTCCCAGGCGGAGCGGAGCAACGAAGCCGGCTCGTACATCGAGAGCTGCGTCTCGATGGCCAGCACCGCGCGGTCGTAGAGGCCCACCAGCCGCTCGAAGGGCACGCCCTGGGTGGACATCTTCTCCGCGCGGGACTGGAACTGCTCGCCGGCCACGTCGCGGAAGAAGTCGCTGCGACGGGCCGCGCCGGGCGCGAAGAGCGGCGCCGCCTCCTGGTCCATCTCGTCGAGAACTTGCGCCACCGCCGGCTCCAGCACGCCGCGGTGATCTTTCTGGTCCGGCCGGTCCAGCGTGGTCTCGATCTCCGCCCGCAGCGCGGAAAGCTGGCGGCGGTGCAGCGCCAGGCGGGTCGCCTCGGTGAAGGCGCGCGAGGCGAGGTCCTTCTCGGCGCCAGCGAGCTTGTGCTGGTCGGCGAAGAGCGAGCCGATGTGGTTCAGCGCCGCTCCCAGCCGCGCTTCTTCCAGCGCCACCGCGCAGGCCACCTCGTAGCTGGAGCGGCTGTTGGTGATGCCCTGCCCGACGATGTGGCCGTCCTCGTCGACCAGCACGGCCTTGGTGGTGGTGGAGCCCAGATCGATTCCGGCGCAGGTGCTCATGCGGTCCTCCCCAGCTGCAGCAGGCGGCCTTCGACGGGGGGAGGCAGGGGCAGGTCTTTGCGGGCGCGCCGCGCTTCCACCATCTGGAAGAAGCTCTGCAGCCGGTTGGAGATGTTCGCCTTGCCGAAATAGCGCGCGTCCACCAGATCGGACTCGATGAAGCCGCCCGGCACGCCGGTCCTCTCCTGGAGGATGCGCATCATCTGCAGCTGCCCGACGCTGAACGAGTTGCAGCTCTTGACGCTGTTGACGAGGAAGCCGTCGGCCTCGTACTCCTTCACGTAGCGCTCGAGCAGGTCCACGCGCGAGGGCAGGTTGAGGTTCGTGTAGCAGCCGAGGCAGTAGTCGGCCATGCTCTCGTAGGGGTGCTCGGGGTCGTGGCGGAAGCCGGTATCGTAGAGCCCGCCCACGCGGGTATAGGTGCTCGCCACCACCACCGCGCCTTCGCTCGAAAACATGTGCCAGAAGTCGTTGAAGCTGGTCCAGCAGGGTGGCCCCTCGACCACCAGGCGGTACTTCTCCTTCCCCATCGGGCCGTCGGGCGTCATCGGCCCTTCGCCGCGCGCGGCCCGCGCGTCGACCTCGGTGCGCAGCTCCTGGTAGTAGGTGGCCGCTTCCTCGGTGCCGCGGAAGGCCGAGAAGATCGGGCCCACGTAATAGACGCCGCCAAAATATCCATCGACAGGCGAAGGGCGCTTCTTGCCCGACTCCCAGACCTTGACGAGGTCGTCCTCCGCCCGCGCCGAGGCAGCGAGCCGGCGCCCCAGCTCGGCCTCGTCGAGCTTCTTGCCGGCGATCTTCTCCAGCGCGGGCACGATCTCGTGGCGCAGCTGATCGACCACGTAGCGGCGCATCTCGGGAGTGATGGAGCCGTCGCCCTGGTAGGGCACGTGCAGCATCAGCACCGGGCACTGGTATTGCTCGCGGAGGATCTCGAACCACTTCATGAAGGTGAAGCAGCCGGTGTACGAGAGCAGCAACGCGTCGGGGGCCGGCATCTTCTCGCCGGTGGGGCCGAGGTTGCCCTTGAGCGACATGCCCAGGTCGCACTTCACGTAGCTGCACACGTCTTCGGAGTGGCCAGCCTTCTCCGCCTCGGCGATGTACCCCGCGGACTTGCCGCGCATGCCCGACTGAAGCGCGTTGATCTCGGGCAGGACCGGCAGGAGGTCGAGCGCGCCCAGCAGCTCGGTCAGGTTGCCGGGCACGAAGGTGTAGACCACCTTGCGGCCATCCTCGCGCGCGGTGGAGAGCCGCTTGTAATGGTCGGCGATCATCCGCTTCTGCCGAAGCTGGCTCTGATCCTTGACCGGGTTGGCCTGCGCCTCGCTGCCGATCACCTGGGCGGTCATGGTCGTCCTCCCCACAGCTTGAGCGAATCGCCGAAGGCGCCCGCCTGTTCGCGCACCGGCTGGAACTGCGCCGTGTTCTCCGAAAACTTGACCGAGGTGTGCGGCACCTTGGCGTCGTCGAGCGCCTTCTCCAGCATGGGCTGGTCGAGGAGCGCGGGGTCGCAGAACGACGCGGCCAGGAAGACGACACCGTCCGCGCGATGCTGCTTGATCTGCGTCAAGAGCGCCTGGCCCTTGGGCGCGTTGCCGACATAGCGGCAGGCGGTGGGCGTGCCCTGGACGAGGAAGGCGCGCACCAGCGAATCGAGCGGCTCTTCGCCTTCGCGCAGCGGGATGGGACCGCGGATGGCGGTGAGGCCGAGTTGGAAGTCGTCGACGACGATGTCGCAGCCCGACTGCTCCAGCGTCCGGATGAGCCCGAAGGGCGGCTGTTCGCAGAACGACCCGACCACCACCACGCGCGCGTTGTCGTAAGCGCGCGCGGGGCGCTCACGGAAGCCTTTGAGCAGCTCGAGCAGCAGCGTCGAGTGGTCGGACGCAGCGAGTTGGGTTCCCGCGCGGGTGGCCAGGTACGCCTCCGAGGCGCGGATGCGCCAGGGCTCCTGGGTCCGCAGCGCCTGCAGCTCGTCGAGCAGCGCCTGGCGCTGGTTCTCGTGCACGATGGCCAGCGAAAGCGCCTCGCTGGTGAGCGGCTTCGCGCCACTCTGGACCAGCATCGCCGCCACCCGCCGCAGCTCGGCGGCGTAGAACCGCCCGCCCAGCTCCGGCGAGAAGTTCTGCGGCATGTCGAGGTAGGCCACCGCCTTCTTCGGAAAGAGCATCTTCCACATCCCCGAGAGGTTGCGGATGACGTCGCAAGTGGAGGGGAAGACGAAGGCGTCGAAGGCGTCCAGCGATCCGCGCAGGCCCAGCTCCACCGTGCTGCGCGGCAGGTGGCAGATATACGACTGGAAGAAGGAATCGCCGCGCACCACGTCCAGTTGATCGCCGCCTCCAAAGATGGTGACGGGCAGGCACCCCATCGCCTCGAAGAGGGGGCGCGGCACGTAGATGGGCAGATGGCCCACCACCAGGGCGCCGGGATGCTCCGTCTTCCAGCTGGTGACGTGCTTGAAGTCCAGGTCTTCGACCAGCTCTTTCGCCTTCTGCAGCGATGCTTCTGCGGGATCGCTCATGGCTTCCCCCTTCCGAGCAGTGGCAGCGGCGTCACGACCGCGAGGCGCCGTTCGATGTCGGCGTTGTGCCGGTACTCGGCGGTCAACCCGCTGAGCGCGAGCCGGTGCAGCGAGCGCGCCACCTCGCCCGGCGTTCCGTGCCGCTCCGGCTCATACCAGCCGTAGACCGAGTTGAGCATGCCGAAGATGCCGTAGGTGACGCGCTCCAGGTCGGCGCGCCCGCCTTTTGGTCCGTCGCGGTAGAGCCGGGCGATGATGGCGTGGCCCAGGTCGTAGTAGCGCTCCTTGAGCGCCCGCACCTTCGCGCGCATGTGCGGCGGCAGCGTGGCCGCCTCTTGCACCAGCACCCGCATCACGTCGGGGTGCTCGGCCACGTAGCGCCCGTGCTGGTAGATGAAGGCGAAGAGGCGATCGCGGGGGGACTCGATGCCGCGCAACGCGTCCTCGGCGGTGACGATGAGCGTCTCGAAGGCGCTGGTCTGGATCTCGAACAGCACCTCGTCCTTCGAGGAGAAGTAGTTGTAGAAGCCGGCCAGCGCCTGTCCGGTCTCGCGGGCCAGCTCGCGCATCGACATGCCGTGGAAGCCGTGCTTCGCGATGGCGCGCGCCGCTGCGTCCAGGATGGCGAGGCGCTTCTGCGCCGACTGGGGGCGGGGCTTGCGGGTGCGCTTCATCTGTCCTCCCAGACCGGGGCGCGCCGGGCGATGAAGGCCTCGATGCCTTCGTTGCCGTCGTGGCTTTCGAGCACGCGATCGAAGTAGAGCTGCTCGAGCTGGTCGAGGCGTGTGCCGAGGAGCTCCGCGGTGCCGAGGCGGACGGCCTGGGCCGCGGTGCGCAGCGCGGCGGCGGACATGCGCGCCGGGCCCTTGCGATACCACTCGGTGAACCGCGCCATCGGATCGGGACCGTCGAAGACGGCAGTCGAGAAGCCGCAGGCGTGCGCTTCGGCGGCGGTGAGGGATTCGCCGGTCAGCACCAGGCGATCGCTCAGGGCGCCCCCCAGCCGCGCCGGACCGAGCGCAGCGAGCACTGGAGGAAAGACCCCCAGCTTGATCTCGGGGCAGCCCATCTGCGCGTCCAACGTGGTGAAGACCAGATGGCAGGCGAGGGCCAGCTCGAACCCGCCTCCCAGGCAGCGGCCTTCGACCAGCGCCGCCACCGGCACCGGATACCGGGCGATTTCCCGCACCAGCCGCGACAGCGCGCGCAGCATGCCCTTGGCTGTGGCCTTGCGGTGCTCCTCGACCGAGGCGCCCCAGCAGAACTGCCCGCCCGCGCCCTGCAGCACCACCATGCGTAGCGAACGTTCGTTCGCGTGCGAGGCCAGCTCATGTCCCAGCTGCTCCATCAGCCCGCCGGTGAGGATGTTGCCGGGGGCGCGATCGAGGACCAGGCGCAGGAGCGTCCCGGACTCGAGCAGCTCCGCGCGGACGCGCTCCTCAGCCACGGCGCGACTCCTCCCACCGCTGGCGCGCCACGGGCGGCAGCACTTCCTTCACCAGATCGGCGTCGAAGCGCGCCCCCTCGGCGATCCGCCGGCGCAGGTGGACGAAGTCGATCTCGCGGTCGGGCTTCTCGCCGAAATGGAAGGCAGGGAAGCCAGCCGACGCTTCGGTGGTCATGTTCAGCGCCAGCCACGAGCGGTTGGTCTCGCTGTTCGCGAACCAGTGCGCGAGCTTCTTCTTGCGCAGGCTCTCCAGCGTCTTGCGCGTGCAGTCGGGGAAGGTGTTGAGGATCTTGGTCGCCAGCCGATCGACCGCCTCGTCGAGCGGCCCGAGGTCGATCTTCAGCCCCTGGAGCCGCTTCTTCGAGTCGCCGCCCCTCCACTCGCCGTAGACGATGCGCCCCAGCTCGTCGGTGAAGCGGTCGGTGACGACCGCAGGGTTGGGCACCTGCTTGCCCTCCGCGTCGCGGCAGACCGGGACGACCTCGTTGAGCAGGCCCAGCCGGTACGCCTTGGCCGCCGACCACGACTCGCAGAGCGCCAGCGACTCGGCCGCGAAGGAGTAGCCGACGTAGAGGTCGAGGAAGTCGGTCGATCCGCCGTCCGGCGCGGATCCGTGCACCGGCCCCGCCTGCCCGAAGCTGGCGTGGTCGCCCGCGATGCTGAAGTCGCAGGCCATCCCGATCTCCTGCCCGCCGCCGATGCGCATGCCGTTGACGCGGCAGATGACCGGCTTGTCGCAGAGCAGGATGGAAGTGATGGTGTCGTTGAACAGGCGCATGTACTGCGCGTACTCGCTGGGGCGGCCGGCGTAGAGCGTCGCGTACTCGGCGGTGTTGCCGCCGGTGCAGAAGGCGCGCTCGCCCTGGCCGGTGAGCACCGCCACCACCGCGCGCCGGTCGGCGGAGGCGCGGCGGAAGGCGAGGATCAGCTCCTTGAGCGCATCGGTGGTGTACGAGTTGAGCTGCTTCTCGTTGTCGAGCGAGATCCAGACGGCATGGAGCCCTTCGACAGGCGCGCCCTTGCGGTCCTTCACCGGACGCTCCTGGTAGCGGATGGAGTGGAACTGGTAGCCGGGGACGAGCTCGTGGTTCGCGAGTTCCATATGCACCTCAGGAGAGGGGATCGAGGACAAGGCGGCGCTCGAGGCGGTGCGCGTGCATCGCCTCGAGGTGGTCGTTGAGGCGCGACATCGGCGCGCGCTCGACGAACGGATCCAGCGCGACCTTGCCGCTGGTGATGAGATCGATGACGGCGGGGTACGCTTCGACCGGGCAGCCCCAGGTGCCGTGCACGGTCGCGTCGAAGGATAGGACGCAAGTCCTCAGTCCGGCAGCGTGAAGCCCTCGGCCAACACCTTCACGTCATGGAGGAAGGCGGCGGCTCCCACACCATTCACGACCCGGTGGTCG
>JANXXR010000100.1 GCA_025350525.1 Deltaproteobacteria bacterium | reverse complement strand
GTTGGTGGAGGGGAGTTGGTGGAAGGGAGTTGGTGGAAGGGAGTTGGTGGAAGGGAATTGGTGGAAGGGAGTTGGTGGAGGGGAGTTGGTAGAGGGGAGTTGGTGGAGGGGGAGTTTGGTGGAGAGGAGTTGGAGAGGAATTGGTGGGGGGAAGGTTTTCCGCAGGTCACAGAGGTTGCGATGGCGAAGCGCCGGAAGGAAAGGATCACACCGAAGCGCGAGAAACCCGATGAGGTGCTCTCGAGGGGGCCGGTCACCTTCGCTCGTAAGGGTCGGGTCATCCTCAGCAGTAGTGACTGGCGCGCCGATGAGTTCGAGAAGATGCAGGCAGCGTTGGTTGGGCGCTACCCGCAAGTCGTCGCGGAGATCGACGCGCTCGTTGCTGAGATCGCATCGCTCGTCGCCATTCTGCCGCCAGACAAGCTTCTGCATCGTGCCTGGGGCGAGGTGGCCACTCGGCAACTGGGCACCCAGTCCGAGTCAGAACTGGGGTTCGACGATAGCATCGCGATGCGAATGGTCGACTACATCCAGAGTGTGATTGCGGCGGTGCCCCCTGCGGGCCAGGCGCAACGTGCTGACGTAACGGAGGAGGACTGGAAGGCTCTCCGCAAGAAGGTCGGGCGGCTCTTCTCCACGATGCTCCTCGACTACCACCTTTGCGCATCTGCGCAGACTCGAGCTGCGGACCCGGCGCACGACCTCGACTTCGAGGAGTTCAAGTATCGGGCTCAGTCGTACTGGTGCTCCGTCAGAGGAACGCGGTACCAAGTCCACCAGCCGGTCTACCTGCGGGACATGTTCCTCCCGTTCTCCGACGTCTTTCAGGAGATCTTCGGTATCACGGCAGAGGAGTTCGTCACCGAGATCACGAAGATCTGGCGGTCTCTTTCGTACGGCCTCGGCGAGGCGTTCGAGGCATTCGACACGTTCAGGACCGACGTGCTCGACGCAGCCGAGGAGAAGATCAGCTCCGGTCGGGCAGTTCCGGACCAGGACGCGCGTGAGGTTGTCGCGGGCGTCGTCGAGGAACGCGGGTGGCAAGACCGCCAGGAGAGCGCGCTCGGGCGGATGCTCGGCCTCGATCTCTTCGACGTGCAGAAGGTTACCAAGCTCCCTCAGCGACTTCTTGACGAGTTGACGTGGTCGCCCGGAGAGGAACAGGCGTTCTTCGCGCCCGGCCCCTTTCGTGGTTGGCCCCTTCGTATCTGGCCGATTTTTCAGCGCCCCTTCATCCGGCTGAACAGCCGGTACTTCTGTTTCGATCTCTACGGGCTGTTCGACAACCTGTACCGCGTGATGCAGCGGATCGTGAAGCGCCTCAAGCCGGAGTACGAGGAGAACTGGAACCGGATCCAGCAACGATTGTCGGAAGCACTCCCGTTCAAGTACCTCCAAAGTGTCCTTGAGGGCGCTAGTGAGTTCCGCTCTGTGTTCTACCGAGCGAAGGCGCCGGGAGGCGGCACCGAGTGGTGCGAGGCCGACGGTCTTCTCGCCTATGACGATCAGCTGTTCGTGGTGGAGGTCAGGGCTGGAGCATTCACGTACACCCCGCCGTCCACCGACTTCCCGGCGTGGGTTGCTTCGCTGGAAAACCTCGTCTTGAAGCCCGCGACTCAGGGGAAGCGGTTCGTCGAGTACCTGAGCAGCGCCGAGACAGTGCCGATCTTCGATCACGAGCACCGGCAGGTCGGGACCCTTCGGAGAGCTGACTACCGCCACGTCACGATCTGCGCGGTGACGATCGACCCGTTCACCGAGATGGCTGCGCAGGTTCAGCACCTCAGGAAGATCGGCGTGGATGTCGGTTCCGATCCCGTCTGGGCGTTGTCTGTCGACGACCTGCGTGCCTACGCGGACGTGTTCGACAACCCACTCGTGTTCCTGCACTACGTCGAGCAGCGGATGCAGGCGTTTCGGTCGGACATCGTTCAGTCCGACGACGAGTTCGATCACCTCGGCCTGTACCTGAAGCACAACCACTACGCGACACATGCGAAGGAGTTGCGAGGCGATTCGGGGGCCCGCATCACGTTCGCCGGATACCGCTTAGACGTGGACAAGTTCTTCAGCGCCCGAATGGACGAGAAAGAACACCCAGCTCCGCCGAGGCAACGGATTCCGCGGCGCCTCTTCGAGATCGTCGACCGCCTCTCACGTTGTGCAACGCCGGGGCGAGCCAAGGTGGCGAGCTACCTGCTGGACCTCAGTGGCGAGGCGCGCGAGCACATCGCGAAGGGGATCGACGAGGAGCTTGAACGACAGCCGTCTACCAGGCGGCCCAAGCCCCTCTCCACCCCGCACGGAGCCGTGGCGCTCACGATCTTCTGCTGGACGCCTTCTTGCCCGGTCCGGGATACCGCGCTCGCGCTGAAGCACGCACGCACGGTCCTTCTCCTTCACAGCGAGTCTCGTCGCCTGCTACTTCAGTTGACGTACTCCGCCGGCGGCGAGCTTGACGACGTCACCTGGCAGTGGGTCGAGCAGGCAAACCTTCCAGTGGCCGAGTTGCCAGCCCTGCAAGCCGAGGCCGAACGTCTGCGCGCGACGCGCCTCGCGTCTGCGAGAGCCGCGCGTCGGAAGATCGGTCGAAACGACCCGTGCCCATGCGGAAGCGGCAAGAAGTACAAACACTGCTGCCTCGGGCGCTGACGGAGTAGCCCGATAGCACGAGGGCGGGAAGGTTGCCGATAGTCGAAAGCCGAGCCGGTCGGTCCGCTGCTGGCACCGGCCCAGCAGAAGCTGGCGGTGGAGGCGCGTCCACAAGTTGCGAGAATAGGAACGCGATGTAGACTTATGCCGTGAAAGTCGCAAAGCCTGCAACTAAGTATGTACGCAACTACGGCGCTTCTCTCTCAAGAAGAGAGGTGGCTCTCCTGGCTGGATGGGAGCGCGAGCGGCGAGTCTCGGTGACGCTCGATGATATCCGCCGAACCGTCGGGGCTGCGGTCGCGCGCGACGTGGCCTCGCGGCTGGTCGCGAAGAAGGCGCTTGAGCGCATTGGCGCAGGTAGGTACTTGGTGCGTCCGCTCCGGACGCTGTCTCGGCCGACGTCTGCTTCGGCCCCGGTGCAAGCGGCCGTGCTCCTGCAGGGCGAGCCTTATCACCTGGGTGGCCTCTGGGCGCTTACGTTTCATCGGCTTACGGAGCAACAGTACGTCTCCGTGCTGGACGCGTTCGTGGCCCGACGTCACACCAGTCGACGGCTTGGCGGTGCCCGGCTCGCCTTTCACCGCGTGAGCTCAAGCAGGTTGGGCTACGGGAGCGTCGCTACCGATATCGAGGGGATGTCCGTGCAGCTCAGCGATCCCGAGCGAACGTTGATCGACCTGCTGGACTTTCCTGCGCTGGCAGGCGGCGGCAGCCAGGCGCTCGGGATGGTCAAGCAGACACTGCCTCGGGTGGATCGCGCGAAGCTCGTCGAGTACGCAGCGAGAGGAGCGCGGAGCAGCACATGCAAGCGGCTTGGCGTTCTTCTCGAACGGGCGGGAACTGCGCCCCGGCGGCTGGCCGAGGTCCACCGGCGAGTGCTGAAGACGAAGTCCGTGCTTTCGATGGATCCCGGCGCTTCGCGGAAGGGACCCTTAAACCGACGCTGGAGCGTCATCGAGAACGACCGTTGACAGTGGCTCTGCCCCGATTGCCGGATCGAGCGCTCCTCGCGGATCTGTGCCGCGAGGCCGCCGCGCGTGAGCGGGTGCAACCGCAGCTCATCGAGAAGGACTTCTATCTCACCCGGATCCTCTGGGCTCTCGGGCAGAGTGTTGGCGATGGGCTCCTCTTGAAGGGCGGCACGCTGCTCAGCAAGGTGGACCTCGGCTTCTTTCGGATGTCCGAGGATGCAGATCTCGTTCTTCCCGGTCCCGCGAGTCGCCAGAAGTTGACCAACGTTCGCCGTATGCACCGGCTCCGAGATGTGCTCAAGGAGATCGGCTCGTTCGTCGGGGTCTCGGCCCGTTTCCCTGCTGGAGAGCTCTCCGACCAGGCGGCGCACTGCGTGTGGCAGCTCGACTATTCGTCCGAGTTCGGGCCGCAAGGTATTCGGCTCGAGGTTTCGATACGGCCAGTTCTGCGGCGACCGCGCGAAGTCGGCTTGCGCCAGCTCCTCGCCGATCCGCTGGCTGGCGACGTGCGCGCGGCGACGTGCTTCGCGTTGGACGCAGCCGAAGCACGCGCAGAGAAAGTGCGCGCAGCGTTCACGCGGGAGGCAGTGCGCGACTTCTACGACCTCGACCGGCTTCGCGAGAGTGGCGCTGACTTGTCGTCGTCGTCGTTTATCGGGTTGGTCGACGAGAAGCTGGCCGAGCTCCGCGCACTCCCGATGGCGAAACAAGGGAAGTCCTTCGGGCTGACCGAGAAGCGACGACGGCAGGTCGATGCGGGACTTGCGCGGGATCTGCCGGCGGTCCTGCGAACGGATGCACCAGAATTCGACCTCGCTGGAGTGCTGGCCAGGTTCGACGGGCTCTGGCGAAAGTAGGTGACAGTCGCCCGAGGAGTAGGCTGATTGCGGCGATGGCGCGTCGAGATGACCAGAAGCGTGTTGAGCGGTTCATGCTCGATCGATTCATCGATTGGGCCGACCTCGACTGCGCCGAAGTCAAAGAGGGTGTCCCTCCGGCGCCGGACTACCTCCTCATGCTGAGCGACGGGCACCGCATCGGAGTCGAATTGACCGCGGCCAGCCAACACGTGCCTCGGAAGGGCGCTGTACAGGGCACGATCTCCGACGCGATCGAGGAGCGCAAACGCAGCAGGCTGGCCGCCTACAAGGCGACCGGAATCGACGAGGTGTGGCTCGTTGTGCACACCACGGCGACCATCGAAGGCCCGGACGGCTTGCGGAGACTCGAGGAGGAGGAGGTTACGCCGTCCGAATTCGACCGCGTCTACCTGCTCGACATGGTGAAGGGCCGCGCATCGCTGCGCTGGCCGCGGCCATGATCGCGAACGCTCTCTGCAGGCGTGGTCTCTCTAACTCCTTCTATGATGACTGTTTCTAGAGTATTCATAAAGCATGGGACGAACGCCGAACACGATCGAGCTTGAGAGCCTGACGGTTCGCTATCCGCCGGGAGTGGGAACCTTCCTGCGGAGCGAGATGGCGCGCCTCATGAAGGCGAAGGGCCGGCAGTACTCGATGAACGACGTGGTCCGGGAGATGGTCGAGGCGTTCCGGACGATGTTCGGCCTGCCGCCCCAGGTCGTCGAGGTGATCGAGCAAGAGCGTCACAAGCTCAAGATGGACGTCCACCAGTACGTCTCGCATCTGCTGTTCAAGCGCTATGAGCAGCTGCGACATGGCAAGAAGTAGCACCGCCGTTGCGTAGCTTAAAAGAGTCATGTTAGACTCCATCAGACGAAACGTGATGGAGTGCAGATGACTACCGCTGAGCTTCCTGCGATTGTGAACCCGGACACTCTCTGGGATGTCGATGCCGTGGCGAAGTACCTGAGCGCGTCGAAGAGCTGGGTGTACAAGGCGGCCGAGCGAGGCGAGCTGCCTTGCATCCGCATCGGGGCGATGCTCCGCTTTGCGCCGAACAGCGTGCGCGCGTGGCTCAAGCAGCGGGCCGGGGGAGCGACCTAGCCATGGCGAGCGTCTTCGAGAAGCACGGGAAGTACTACGCGAGGTGGAAGGACGGGGCGGGGCGCTGGCGCAAGCAGGCAACGTCGTGCCGAACTAAGCGCGACGCGCAGCGCGACGCCGACGACCTGGAGCGTAAGTCGGAGCGGCAGCGCAAGGGACTCGAGCCGCTGGCCGAGGATGCCCCGCAGATGACGTTCGCGGAGCTCTTCGAGTGGTGGTGGAAGGAGTACGGGACGCGTCTCCGTGGGGACAACGAGGCCTTCGCTCGCAAGCGGCTGCTGCTCCCGCTGGGCGGCTTGGCCATGGTCGAGGTGACAGCGGCGAAGATCGAAGGTGCGCTGCAGGCGCTCTCCGACGACCTATCGCCGAAAAGCCTTAACGGGCTGCGCGGGAACGTCCACACCATCTTCGTTCGCGCCATCGAGCGCGGACTCTGGCAAGGCCAGAACCCGGCCAAGGCGGTGAAGCGGCGCAAGGTTCCACGGAAGGTGTTCGACACGCTGAAGGCGGACGAGGTGCCGGAGCTGCTCGCGGCGCTCACGCCGCAGTGGCGGCCGCTCTTCGCCTGCGCTGTCTACAGCGGTTTGCGAAAGGGCGAGCTGCTTGGCCTGCGCAAGAGCGACGTTGACCTCGAGGAAGCAACGCTCACCGTGCGCCGCTCCTACGACCACGACACCACGAAGGGCGGGCACGCGGACGTGCTGCCCGTCGCGCCGCAGCTACAACTTTTCCTTGAGGAAGCCATCGCGGCCTCGCGCACCGACCTCGTGTTCCCAGCGACCGATGGCTCGATGCGGACCGGGGAGACGGACTTGCAGCAGGTTCTGAGGCGGGCAATGGGCCGCGCCGGGATGGTGCGCGGGTACCTCCACGTCTGCCGACGCAAGGGCTGCGGACACGAGGAGCAGGCGCAGGATGCCGAGCTGCGCCACTGCCCGGATTGCAAAATGAAGCTGTGGCCGAAGGCGCTCCCGCGCCATCTGCGCTTCCACGACCTGCGCGGCACGACCGCGACGCTTCTGGCTCGCGCCGGCGTTCCCCTCGTCGTCGCGCAGCGCATGCTTCGCCACGCGGACCCGCGGCTCACCGCGAACGTCTACACGCGCGTCGACCTGGCCGATCTGCGCGCCGGAGTCGCGCGGCTGCCGCCGCTTGTCCCCACTGTGTCCCCGCGGCCCGAATCGCTCAAAAACAAGGGCCGCAGCTCGACGGATTTCTCCAACGAAACCGCGGCCCTTTTGAAGTCGGGGAGACAGGATTCGAACCTGCGACCCCCTGGTCCCGAAGGGGCGCGAGCAGAATCCCATGGCGTTTCAGAGGATGGCACCGGGTCGCAACCAGT
>JANXXR010000043.1 GCA_025350525.1 Deltaproteobacteria bacterium | reverse complement strand
GGCCTGCTCTTCAACTTCCTGAAGAACTTCCACGGGCCTGCCGTCTACGTCGGCGTCCTCTTCATCCTCATTACCTGTGGCCTGGGCATCCCGCTGCCCGAGGACGTGCCGCTCATCACCGGCGGCTACCTGGTGGCGCGGTCGGGCTCGCTCCCGCTCATGATCGCGACCGGGCTCGCCGGCATCCTCATCGGCGACAGCATGATCTTCCGCGCCGGGCAGACCTACGGCGAGAAGCTGCTCGAGACGCGGCTGGGCCGTCACATTCCCGCTGCCCGCGTGCAGCGGATCGGCTGCCTCTTCGACACGCACGGCGCCAAGTTCATCCTGGTGGCGCGCTTTGTCCCGGGCCTGCGCGCGGTGACCTACTTCGTGGCCGGGACCACCGGCGTGCCCTTCTGGAAGTTCTTGCTCTACGACGGTATCGCCGCCTGCGTCTCGGCGCCGGCCTGGGTCGTGCTCGGCTGGTGGGCGCGCAAGCACAACATGATCCACAAGGCCATGCGCATCTCCAGCCGCGCCGAGCTGGCGCTGCTCATCTTCTTCGCCCTCTGCGCCGCCGGCTGGGTCACCATCGCCACCCTGCGCCGCCGCGCCCGCCGTAAGCGGGGCGAGATCACCACGCCGCCCGCCGTCGCGCCGCTGCACGCCGTGGACGGCGCAGCACGGAGGCGCTGAACCGTGTGCGGCAGGATCACGCTCACGCTGCCCGACGTGGACGAGGTGGCCCGCCTGCTCGAGGCGCGCCTCTCGCCCGAAGATGCGCTGCTCTACCGACCGCGCTGGAACGCTGCGCCCACCGACCTGCTCTGGGTGGTCGAGGCCGCGCCGCAGGGACGGGTGCTGCGCCCGGCCGTCTGGGGCTTCGCGAGCGGCGCCATCAACGCCCGCAGCGAGACGGCGGCGCGGCTCTTTCGCAAGCCCTTCGCGCAGCGGCGCGTGGTGGTGCCGGCCGACGGCTTCTACGAGTGGACCGGGCCCAAAAACGCGCGGCGGCCGGTCTGGTTTCGTCCGCGGGCAGGCGGCCTGCTCCTCTTGGCGGGGCTCGCGGAAGAGCGCGCCGGCTCGGCGCAGCCCGGCTTCGTAGTGCTGACCACCGAGGCCGCGGGCGAGGTGGCGCGGGTGCACGACCGCATGCCGGTGGTGCTCTCCCCAAAGAGCGCGCAGGCTTGGCTCGAGCGCCCCGACTCAGGCTTGCTCTTGCCCTCGGACCTGCTCACCGGAAAGGAAGTCTCGCCGCGGGTCAACGACGTCAAGAACGACGACCCCTCGCTCTTGCAGCCTCCGCCGCAGCTCAGCCTGCTCTAGGCTCGCCGCCGAAGAGCCGCTTGAGCCAGCCGACGAATCCGCCCGGCGCCTTCCGCTCGCCGTTGCCGCTGCTCTCGGGCACGGCCGACTCCAAGAGGCGCGCCTTCACTTCCTCGGGAGTGTCCTTGGTCGAGAAGGTCGCGGTGGCGCTCTTGCCCGACTGCTTGCCCTCGGCGGTCACGGTCAGGATCGACTCCGCCGAGAGCGAGAAGACGATCTCGAAGGCCAGCGTCCCGCGCGCGGCCTTGGGCAGCCCGGGGATCACCAGCGTGCCCAGGTACTCGTTCTCCTGCGCCTGTTCGCTGTCGCCCTGGAAGACGGAGACCTCGAGCGACTCCTGATCGTCCTTGGTGGTGGCGATGCTGAGCGACTTCTTGAAGGGCAGGGAGGTGTTGCGCTCGATGATCTTGCGAAAGCGCCCTCCCGGCAGCCCGACGCCGATGCTCATGGGCAGCACGTCCACCAGCACCACGCCGTCGATCTGTCCCGAATCAAGGCTGTGCGCGAGGAGCGCCGCGCCCAGCGCCACCGCCTCGTCGGGATGGACCGCCTTGGAGGGCTCGCGCCCGAAGAAGTTGCGGATGCGCTCGCGCACCAGCGGCATGCGGCTCTGCCCGCCGACCAGCAGCACCTCGGCGATGTCGCTGGCCTTCAAATTGCGCGCCGCCAGCACCTGCTCGCAGACGGTCAGCGTGCGGTCCACCAGGTGGCCGGTGAGCAGCACCAACTCCGAGCGCGAGATGGTGGCCTCGAGGTCGTAGGGCTTGTCGCCCACCAGCGCCACGAAGGGCACCTTGACCTTGTATTCGAGCTGCTCGGAGAGGCCGATCTTGGCGCGCTCGGCGGCATCGGTCACCCGCTGCAGCGCCACCCGGTCGCCGGGGAAGTCGATGCCGTTCATCTCCTTGAACGTCGCCAGCAGGTGATCGACGATGACCCGGTCGAAGTCGACGCCGCCCAGAAAAGTGTCGCCGCCGGTGGAGACCACCTCGTAGACGTTTCCGTGCAGCTCGAGCACGCTGGCATCAAACGTCCCGCCGCCCAGGTCATAGACGATGATGCGCTGGTCGAGCGTGCGTCCGTGGGCGAAGGCCAGCGCCGCCGCGGTGGGCTCGTTCAGGATGCGCTCGACCTTGAGGCCGGCCAGTTCGCCCGCCTCGCGCACGGCGTGGCGTTGGTTGTCATTGTAGTACGCGGGCACGGTGATGACCGCGCGGGTGACCTCCGTCTGCAGCCACTGCTGCGCGATCTCCTTCACTTCGCCCAGCACCAGCGCCGAGATCTGCTGCAGCGAGAGCTGCTGGTCTCCCAGCTGCACGGCCGCCTCTCCGCGCGGGCCGGCGACGATCTGGTAGGGAAACCGGCCCATCAGATCGCTGACCACCTGCGAGCTGAACTGGCGGCCCACCAGCCGCTTCGCGCCGTAGACGGTGTTGCGCGGGTTGATGAGCAGCTGCCCCTTGGCGGGGTGGCCGACGATAACCCTGCCCTTTTCGTTGATGGCGACGATGGAGGGGATGGTGTTGTAGCCCTCGCGCGAGGGGATGACGAAGGGCTTGCCGTCCTTGACCGCCGCCGCGGCGGAGTTGGTGGTGCCGAGGTCGATGCCGATCATCGGGCCCTTGGTCGCGGGCTTCACGGCGGCGGGCTTTGCCGCTGGGGCAGGAGTGGCGGGCCGTGCAACGTCGGGCTTTGGCGGCGGCGGCGCTTCGAGCCGCTCCAGCGGCGGCGGAGGCGGCGGCCGCGAGACTTCGGGCTTCGCCACCGGCGCGGGCGGCTTCGAGATCACCGGCTTCGGCGGAGGCGCCAGGGGCTTCGGCGGGCTCTGCGGCGGCGCCGCGGTGATGCCGGGCAGCGTGGTGATGGACAGCTTCGCCGGCGCGGCCGTGGGGGCAGCCTTCACCGGGTCGGCCTTGAGGGGCGGCGGCGGCTTCCCTCCCAGCGCCAGGATGAGGTCGCGCCCGGCCTCGTCCACCCCGAGCAGCTGCAGCCGCATCCCCGCCTCGGGCGGCTCCTGCACCGCCGAGACCACGGCCGCCGCGCGGAAGGCGGGCGCTCCGGTCGAGAGCGACGCCTCGAGGCGCACCAGCGTCTCCACCGCGCGCGGCGCCTTGGTGCGGATGAAGAACCGGTTGTCGCGCAGATCGTTGCCGTAGCGGGACTTCAGCTCGTCGAGCGTGGCGCAGGGAAGCTTGATCTGCAGGCCGATGGCCGGCCGCTTCCCGCCGGGCGACCCGGGCTTGCCGGCCGAGGATCCTGGGGGCTGCGGCGGTCCTGGGGGAACTCCGGGGCCGTCGACCATAGGCGCAATTCTCCTCTACCGATCCTCCCTCTGCAACAACATCCTTCGGAGCGATTGCCGGTGGAGGTCGCGGCAGATACACTCCGCGCCCTTTCCGGAGCCCGCTGATGATCGATCCCGAAGTTCCTCTCGCGCTCACCTTCGATGACGTGCTGCTGCTGCCCGCGGAGAGCGACATCCTGCCGCGCCAGGTGGACGTGACGGCGCAGCTGACCCGCAACATCCGGCTGCGCATTCCGCTGGTGAGCGCGGCCATGGACACGGTCACCGAGGCGCGGACGGCCATCGCCATGGCGCAGGAAGGCGGGATGGGCTTCATCCACAAGAACCTCACCGTGCAGCAGCAGGCCATCGAGGTGCTCAAGGTCAAGAAATACGAGAGCGGGATGGTGGTTGATCCGGTGACCATCGAGCCCGAGGCGCCCGTCCACCGGGCGGTGGCGCTGATGCGGCAGCACGAGATCAGCGGGATCCCGGTGACCAAGAACGGCCGGCTGGTGGGCATCCTCACCAACCGCGACCTGCGCTTCGAGCTCAACCTGGAGCAGCGTGTCGAAGCGGTCATGACCCGCGACCTGATCACCTGCCGCGAGGGCATTTCGCAGGAGGAGGCCAAGGTCCTCCTCCACAAGAACCGCATCGAGAAGCTGCTGGTGGTGGACGACCAGTACGAGCTCAAGGGCCTCATCACCATCAAGGACATCGAGAAGACGCGGGCGCATCCCTTCGCCGCCAAGGATTCCAAGGGGCGCCTCCTGGTCGGCGCCGCCGTGGGCGTGGGAGCCGACCGCGACGAGCGCGTGCAGGCGCTCCTGGCCGCGGGCGTGGACGTCATCGCTGTCGACACCGCGCACGGGCACTCGCGCGGGGTCATCGAGTCGGTGCGGGAGTTGAAGAAGAACTTCCGCGGCATCGAGATCGTGGCCGGCAACGTCGCCACCGGCGAGGCCGCGGTGGCGCTCTGCGAAGCCGGCGCCGACGCGGTCAAGGTCGGCATCGGCCCCGGCTCCATCTGCACCACCCGGGTGGTCGCGGGAGTCGGGGTGCCGCAGATCTCGGCCATCGACCATTGCGTTCGGGCGGCGGCGCGCTTTGGCGTCCCTTGCATCTCGGACGGCGGCATCAAGTATTCGGGCGATATCGTCAAGGCCCTGGCCGCCGGCGCCCATACCGTGATGATCGGCTCGCTCTTCGCCGGCACCGAGGAGGCGCCCGGAGAGGTGATCCTCTTCCAGGGCCGCTCCTATAAGTCCTATCGCGGAATGGGCTCCATGGCCGCGATGAAGAAGGGCTCGAAGGACCGCTATTTCCAGGAGGAGGCCGAGGATCTCAAGCTGGTGCCCGAGGGAATCGAAGGCCGCGTGCCCTACAAGGGCCCATTGGCAATGAACGTCTTTCAATTGGTGGGCGGATTGCGCAGCGGCATGGGCTATACCGGTTGCCGCACCGTCGAGGAATTGCGGACCAAGGCGAAGTTCGTGCGCATCACTTCGGCGGGACTGCGGGAGAGCCACGTCCACGACGTCCAGGTCACGCAGGAAGCGCCCAATTACCGGATCGAGAATTGACCGCGGGCAATGGAGCCAGCGGCGCCGAGCTGACCCCGGTGGCAATGGCCCGGGCGCGGCGGAAGTCGCGGTTCATTGCCCTGCTCATCCTGGGAGGGCCGGTGGCGATCTTTTCAATGAGCGGGCTGCGGGCCCTCCAGCTGGCCGACGAAGGCGAGGTCCCTTCCGCCTGGCGCGATTTGAATTGCGACGGGAAGGTATCGTTCGCGGAATGGCTGCGGGGCGGCATTGATTTCCGCCTGCGGCCCTCTCCGGCGGCGCCGGGCTGCCAGGAGATCTATGCCGTCAAGACCGGCGCGGCGATGGCCCTGCATTGCGCGGAGCCGCCGGTCTGCAGGGTGGCGCGCGACCTGGCGAAGTAAGCACGGTTGACCTGCGCCGGTCCTCTCCGGCGCCAGCGCGATCTATGGCTTCAAGACCACCGCCGACTGCCGCGCCGCGCTGGCCGATCTGGAGCTGCGGACCAAGCGGGGTGCGCCGCCCCACCGGCCAGCTTCGTCCCTGCGCCCGCGATGGAGGGTTGCGCGCGCGACACCGACTGCAAGGGCGACCGCATCTGCGTGCAGCAGCAGTGCGTCGCACCTAGGTGAACGACTCGCAGTGCTGGCGGATGAACACCGCCACGTCCGCTTTCTGCAGTTCGCCCTGGGCGACCCTCAGCACGAAGGTCGTCAACTCGTCGTCATCAGACTCCAGCCAGAGCGCGTTCATTCCGAGAAAGGCAATGGACGCCGCCAGCCCGATGCGCTTGTTCCCGTCGGTGAACGGGTGGTTCATGACCAGGTGAAAGAGATAGGCTGCCGCCATCTCGGGAATAGACGGGTGCAGGAAGTGACCATCGAACGAGGCTCGCGGCATGCCGAGCGCCGACTGGAGCAGGCCGACGTCGCGAATTCCCCCGGTTCCTCCGTAACGCGCCACTTGGTCGGTGTGAATGGCGAGCACCTCGTCGAGCTCGAGGAAGTGGGGGCCCTTCACTTCGCCAGTTTCCGGAACACCCCTGCGTAGCGCTGGTGAGCGCGGTCCATGACTGCTTTCAGCTTCTGGTCCCGCTTCGCGCTCCGCACCGGAGAAATGATGACCACGCTGCCGTCGGTGGAAACCTCGAGCTGGGTTTCTGCGTCGATGCCCAGCCTCTCCAGCATCTCCCTGTCGAGGAGCACCGCCAGGCTGTTTCCGGTTCGGGTCAGCTTCTTCCGCATTTTTTCTCCGTACGAACGGATATCATATCCCGTCCGTACGGGAAATCCTAGGCGAAAGCGGCCTCCGGCGGCCGGCCGATCTCCCTCGACTCCTGGACCTCGGTGGCGCCCCAGAGCGCGGCGAAGGCCAGCTGGGCGGCGCCGTTGAGCAGGTACACCGGCGAGATCCGGAGGCGGACGCCGGCGTAATAGAAATCCATGGCGGCGAAGCTGAGCCCGACGCCGATGCCGAGCATGCGCAGCTCGCGCGAGACCTTGCCGCGCGCCCCGGCCGCCGCGAGCGCGACGCCCATGTTGGCCAGGCAGGCGCCCACTCCCTTGGTCAGCCAGCCTTCGGGCTTCGGCCCCGTCACCTTGGCAAAGGTTCGCAGGCTGACGAGCGGCCAGCCGCCCGAGAACAGAAGATAGGCCCCGTGTGCCAGCGCCAACCGCGCCGCTGGAGGCCGCCGCTCGTCGGCCGCCTTCGGACGCGTCTCGCGCGGGCCGGGAGGGAAGGGGAGAGACGTCGCCTGTTCCACGGAGGTTTGCCTCATCGCCCTACAAGATAGGGCGCGCCCTGGCGGCAAGCAGCCGGAGCTTCGGGTAGACTGCGCCGCCCATGCGCGAGATCCGCAAGACGGTCTGCAACCGCGACTGCCCGGACGCCTGCTCCATCGTCGCCCACGTCGAGGACGGGAAGGTGGTGCAGCTGGGCGGCGACCCCGCGCACCCGGTCACCGCTGGCTTCCTCTGCTGGCGCACCAACAACTTCCTGCCGCTGCAATACTCGCCGGAGCGCCTGACCACGCCGCTGCTCCGCGGTGAGCCGGTCTCCTGGGAAGAGGCGCTCGACTTCGCCGCGCGCGAGCTGCTGCGCATCCGCAAAGAGTCGGGGCCGGCGGCCATCTTCCACTATCGCAGCGGGGGATCGCTGGGCGCGCTCAAGCACCTGGTCGACTACTTCTTCTCCGAGTTCGGGCCTACCACCGTAAAAAGCGGCGATATCTGCTCGGGCGCGGGAGACGCCGCGCAGCTGCTGGACTTCGGCGTCGAGGATTCGCACGACCTCTTTGATCTATTGAATTCGCGCAATATCCTGCTTTGGGGAAAGAACGCCGTCGTCTCCTCGCCGCACACCGTGCCGGTCCTGAAGGAGTCGCGGGCGCGGAAGATGTTGATCGACCCGGTCTGGCACAAGACGGCCAACCTCTGCGACGCCTTCGTGCAGCCCCGCCCCGGAGGAGATGTCGCGCTGGCCATGGCGGTGGCGCGCGTCCTCTTCGAACGCGGCTGGATCGATCCGCAGGCGGCTTCGTATTGCGACCACCTCGACGCCTTCCGCGCGCTGGCGTTCTCGCGGGCGCTCGGCGAATGGTGCGCCGAGGCGGACGTCAGCCTCGATATCCCCGGCGATATCGCCATGCGCTTGCACGACGGCCCGACTTCGATCCTGGTGGGCTGGGGAATGGCCCGCAGGGTCAATGGCGGCGCCATCGTGCGCGCCCTCGACGCGCTCTGCGCCATCTCCGGAAATCTCGGCATCGCCGGCGGGGGCGTCTCCTATTATTTCTGGCGTCGGAAGAACTTCGATTTCTCCTTCATCCGCAAGCCGCCGCCGCGAACGGTGCTGGAGCCGCTCTTCGGACCGGAAGTCCTGGCCGCGGCAGATCCGCCCATCCGCGGCATCTGGATCACGGCGGGCAATCCGGTGGCCATGCTGCCGGAGTCGGTCACGGTGGACCGCGCGCTGCGCTCCCGCGAGTTCGTCTGCGTGGTCGATGCCTGGCAGACCGACACCACCCGCGCGGCGACGCTGGTGCTGCCGACCACGACGCTGCTCGAGGACGACGATCTCCTCGGCGCCTATGGCAATCATTTTGTCGGCGCCTCGCGGCAGGTGATTCCGCCGCCGCCCGGGGTGCGGTCCGACCTCCAGATCATGCAGGGGCTGGCGGCGCGGACGGGGCTGGGCGATCTGCTGGCGGGGACGGCGCGGCAATGGCAGGAGCGCATCCTGCGCCGCGACGCCGGCTTTACGGTGGCGGATCTGGAAGAGCGCGGCCCGCAGCGCAGCCAGCTCTCCGCGCCGGTGCTCTTCGCCGACCGGAAGTTCAAGACGCCTTCCGGCCGCGTCAATCTGATGACCTCGGCGCCGCCGCGTGCGCAGGTGACGCCAGCCTTTCCGCTCTACCTGATGGCCCTCGCCACCGACAAGTCGCAGAGCTCGCAGTGGTCGAAGGGCCAGCGCCCGGGCCCGCCGGTGGTCACCGTGCATCCGGACTCTGCGGAGGGGATCCCCGACGGCGGCCAGGGGCTGCTGCAATCCTCCCTCGGATCTCTGCCGATTCAAGTTCGCCACGACAGCCGCCAGCGCCGCGACGTCGCGCTCATGGCCAAGGGCGGGCACCTGCGCGAGCACCGCAACGCCAACGTCTTGTCGCGCGCCCGCGCCACGGATCTCGGCGGCGGCGCCTCCCTCTACGACGAACCCGTCCGCCTATCTCCTTCCTGAATCTTCCTCGACCCGTGGCTTGCGGCGAGTACGGGTTTCCCCTTTTTCCTGGGTCGACGATCTGGTTGTGACTGACTTGGGAAGCCAATAGAGTGCGCCGCCCATGGCGGACATCCACGCTGAACGCATCCTCATCCTCGACTTCGGGTCGCAGTATACGCAGCTGATCGCGCGCCGCATCCGCGAGCTGCACGTCTACTGCGAGATCCACCCCTGCACCATGCCGTTCGAGCAGGTCCGCGCGTACGGCGCCAAGGGCATCATCCTCTCCGGCAGCCCCTTCAGCGTCGAGCAGCCGGGCGCGCCGCTCATCGACCCCGGCGTCTTCGACCTCGGCGTCCCCGTCCTCGGCGTCTGCTACGGCCTGCAGCTGATGTCGAAGCTGCTGGGCGGCTCCATCGACCGCACCGCCCATCGCGAGTACGGCCACGCCCAGCTCGAAGTGGTCGAGCCCGTCGGCCTCTTCCGCGACATGCGCGCGGGCGAGCACCTCGATGTCTGGATGTCCCACGGAGACAAGGTCACCGCGCCGCCGCGCGGCTTCAAGACCATCGCGCGCACGCCCAACTCGCCGTTCTGCGCCGTCGCCGACGTCGAGAAGCGGCTCTACGCCATCCAGTTCCACCCCGAGGTGGCCCACACCCCGCGCGGCCGCGAGCTGTACGAAGCCTTCCTCGAAGAGTGCGGCGTGTCGTTCAATTTCCGCATGGGCGCCTTTGCCGAGGAGGAGCTCCACCGCGTCCGCGCCAAGGTCGGAAAGGAGCGCGTCATCTGCGCGCTCAGCGGCGGCGTGGACAGCGCGGTGGTCGCGCTCCTCCTTCACAAGGCCATCGATCAGCAGCTGCAATGCATCTTCGTCGATAACGGCCTGTTGCGCGAAGGCGAGGCGCATCAAGTCGAGCAGACCTTCAAGGACCGCTTCCACCTCCCCATGCGCACCGTCGATGCCAGGCGGCGCTTCCTCGACGCGCTCGAGGGTGTCGAGGACCCGGAGAAGAAGCGCAAGATCATCGGCCGCGAGTTCATCGCGGTCTTCGAGGACGAGGTCGCCAAAGACGCCAAGGAGCACGGCGAGGCGCGCTTCCTCGCGCAGGGCACGCTCTATCCCGACGTCATCGAATCGGTCTCGTTCCGCGGGCCCAGCGCCGTCATCAAGAGCCACCACAACGTCGGCGGCCTGCCGGAAAGAATGAAGATGCAGCTGGTCGAGCCATTACGTGAACTCTTCAAGGATGAAGTCCGCGCGCTGGGCCGCGAGTTGGGCCTGCCCGAGGCCATCGTCAGCCGCCAGCCGTTTCCGGGACCCGGGCTCGCCATCCGCATCCTCGGGGAGATCACCGAGGAGCGGCTGGCGATCGTGCGCAAGGCCGACGCCATCGTCCAGGAGGAGATCCGCTCCGCCGACGAAGCCGTGCGCAGCCGCATCTGGCAGGCCTTCGCGGTGCTGCTGCCGGTCAAGTCGGTGGGCGTGATGGGCGACGAACGCACCTACGAATCAGCTTGCGTCCTGCGCGCGGTCGAGAGCCTCGATGGCATGACGGCCGACTGGGCGCGGCTCCCGCACGACCTCATCGCCCGCATCTCGAGCCGCATCACCAACGAGGTGCGCGGGATCAACCGCGTGGTCC
>JANXXR010000038.1 GCA_025350525.1 Deltaproteobacteria bacterium | reverse complement strand
GATGTCCTCGCGCAGATGGTGGCGGAAGTTCTCGAGGAGATAGCGCAGCGCCCGCGCCACCTCGCGGCGCGAGGCCAGGACATGCGCATGATACCGGTCGGCGAAAACGCCTCCGCGCCGCCGCGCCACGCGGTTGAGCGCCCGCGCCAGCCGGACGCAAAGTCCCTGCACTCCGCGCGCGAGGCTTTCGGCGCCGCCGGCCTCGACCAGCAGATGCAGGTGATTACCCTGCACGGAGTAATGAATGACCCGCAGGCCCTGCCGCTCCTTCGCCTCGCGCAGCGCCTCGACGATGGCGCGATACCGCCGGTCCCCGCGGAGGTATCCCATGCCCGGAAGCGTCCGCAGCGTGACATGCACCGGGTGCCGCTGGGGAAACCGGGCGCGCTTCAGATGCGAAACCCCCGCTTTCGCGCCGGTGGGCGGACGGCCCGCGCCCTTGCGCTTTCCTCCCCAGGTCTTGAGCGGCAATGGAAGCTGCTTCATCATCTTGATTTAGCATAGTTATATGTCCGAGTCAACCGGAGTGCAAAGGATGTCGCTGGTTGCTCACTCAGTTGCTCAGCTCATGGCTACGCGCGGGTGGAGCGCTTGCGAGCGGGGGGAGCGCTCCTACGGCCGGGGCGCCATGAAAACCAGCACCGCCGCCCGCTGGGCGCCGCGGTTGACGATGCCGTGCTCGCTGCCGGCGGGCGCCAGCACCGCTTCGCCTGCCGCCAGCACCTGCTCCTCGCCCGCCACCTGGGCCACCACGCTGCCTTCCAGCACGGCGTAGACTTTGTCGCTGCCTGCGTGCGTGTGAACTTGTTGGCCCTGCCCGGGCTCGAGGCAGTAGACGTCGCAGAAGAAGCGCTCCGTCTCGAACAGGTTCAGCTTCTGCATCTTCGCGGCGTCGAACTTCCGCACTGACAGCGACGCGACCTTCACGGCCGCGGCTGCAGCGGCTCGATGCCCGCCTGCGCGAAGAGCGCCAGGTCCTGCGCGTACGCCGGATTGCCGGTGGTGAGGAGCTTCTCGCCGAAGAAGACCGAGTTCGCCCCCGCCATCATGCAGAGCAGCTGCGCTTCCTCAGAGAGCTGCTCCCTGCCCGCCGAGAGCCGCACCATCGCCCGCGGCATGAGGATGCGCGCCACCGCGATCATCCGCACCATCTCGATGGTGCTGACCGGCGGCGCGGAGAAGAGCGGCGTCCCCTCCACGCGCACCAGCATGTTGATGGGCACCGACTCCGGCTGCGGCTCCTGCGCGGCCAGGGTCAGGAGCATCGAGCAGCGGTCGTCCACCGACTCGCCCATGCCGATGATGCCGCCCGAGCAGACGGTGATGCCGGCCTCGCGCACGTTGCGCAGCGTGCGCAGGCGGTCGTCGTAGTCGCGGGTGGTGATGATGTCGCCGTACTTCTCGCGGCTGGTGTCGAGGTTGTGGTTGTAGGCGTCGCAGCCGGCCTCCCGCAGGCGGCGCGCCTGGTCGGGGCTGAGCATCCCCAAGGTGCAGCAGGCCTCGAGGCCGAGCGACTTCACGCCGCGCACCATCTCCAGCACGCGGTCGAACTGGGGGCCGTCCTTCACCTCGCGCCAGGCGGCGCCCATGCAGAAGCGGGTGGCGCCGGCCTCCCGCGCCTTGCCCGCGGCCTCGAGCACCGCGGAGGTTTCCATGAGCGGCTCGGCGGCGACGCCGGTCTGGTAGCGCGCCGCCTGCGGACAGTAGGCGCAGTCCTCGGGACAGCCGCCGGTCTTCACCGAGAGCAGCGAGCAGAGCTGGACCTTGTTGTCGCCGAAGTGCTCGCGGTGCACGGACTGCGCGCGGTAGACGAGATCGAGCAGCGGCAGGTCGTGCAGGGCACGGACTTCCGGAAGCGTTCTCATGGCCGCGTTTGGTAGCAGAGGCGCGCGCCGCCAACAACTGCTAGATCGAAGGCCGTCGCAGTGCGTTGGGGGAACATGCTGATCGCTCTTTTGGCCGCGCTGGCGGTCGAGGCCGCCGTCTCGCAGGTGACGCTCTACAGCGATCGCGCCCGGGTGGTGCGGACGGCTGACCTGCCCGTGGACGGGACGGCCCGCGCCGAGCTGCCGCTGCTCCCCGAGAGCGTGGACACCTCCAGCATCCGCCTCGAGGCGCGGGGCGTCGCGCTGCAGAAGCTCGACATCGCGCACGTCGAGCCCGACGAGTTTCCGCTGGGCGAGGCGCGCACGCTGCTCGGGCAGCTGGAGAAGATCGACGACCAGCTCGCGCTCCTTGCCGACCAGCAGTCGGAGCTTGCGCAGCACCTCGCGGCCATCCGCACCATCGCGCCGCAGGTGAAGGACCAGCCCCTGAGGCCCCTGCCGAAGCTGACCCCGCGCGGCTGGGCCGAGGCGCTGGGCTTCGCCCAGGACGAGGAGCAGGCGGTGAAGGCACGGCTGCGTGAGACCGCGCAGAAAGCCGACGATCTGATGCGCGAGCGGCAGCCGCTGGCGCAGAAGGCGGTGCTCATCGGAGGGGCCGCGCGCCGGTCGGGCTGGCGGGTGACGGCGACGCTGCAGGGGCAGGGGACGGCCCATCTCATCCTCACCTATCTCGCGGCGCAGGCGCGCTGGGCGCCGGGCTACGACCTGCAGCTGCTGCCGGATCAGAAGACGGTGAAGGTCTCGTTCAGCGGCGCGGCCTCGCAGGAGACGGGCGAGGACTGGGAGCAGGCGGCGATGACCTTGAGCACCGCCATTCCGGCGACGGTGCGGGCGCTGCCCGAACTCTACACCTGGAAGATCGGCGAGCAGGAGCGCTTCATCCCCACGCCCTTCCGCGCCGACCGGCGGCCGCCCCCGCGCCCTCCGCCTCCGCTGCCTCGGTCACCGCCGCCGCGGCTGCAGAGCGAGTCGAGCGCGCTGCGTCAGCAGCTTCTCTCGCGCGCACAGCAGTCGCAGCCCGCCGGGGCCAAGAAGGAGTCCGAGTCCGGAGATGAGGCCGCGGCCGAGGGCCCCGAGGAAAGTCTCGAGGCAGCGCCGCGGGCCGCGCTGGCAGCGCCTCCGACGATGGCTCCGATGATGAAGTCGATGCCCTCTCCCTCTCCGCAGCACAGCCGCGGCCAGCCGATGGTCGCCGCCAGCGCCGGCGCCGCGCGGCCCCTGTCTCTCGGCGCGGAGGTGGGCCTCGCGCCGCCGCCGTCGTGGCGGCCGCCGCCGCTGCCTCCCGACTCTCCGGCGGCGCTGGCGGGCGGCTTCGATCTCGAGTTCTCCTCGCTGCGCCGCGAGACGGTCAAGTCCGGCAAGGGGGCGCGCCGCGTGCTGCTCTTCACCGAGACCTGGCCGGTGACCACCGAGCGGCTGATCTACCCGGCGCTCTCGCCCGACGTCTACTTGGTGGCGCGGCTGAAGAATCCTTCGCAGCGCACGCTGCCGGGCGGACAGGCGGCGTTGAGCGTGGGCGCCGATCCCTCGGGGACCGCGACCCTGATGCTGGTGGCGCCGGGGCAGGAGTTGACGCTGCCGCTCGGGCTCGACCCGGCGGTCCGCTCCTTCCGCAACATCGCGCAGGAGAAGCGCGAGACCGGGCTCTTCACCAAGGACGACGTCACCCGCTACGCCGTCACCATCGAGGTGGCCAATCCGTACGCGGTGCCGATCCCGCTGCGCATCGTCGATCAGCTGCCGCTGCAGGGCGACAAGAACCTCGAGGTGGAGGTGATCTCCGCCGAAGGCGCCGAACGCGAGGAGGGCACGGGCAAGCTGACCTGGCGCCTCACCGCGCCGGCCTCGGGCAAGGTCAAGCTCGGCTTCGTCTACCAGCTCAAGAGCCCTCGGGGCTTCCGGGTGCACCAGTGATCGCGCTCTTGCTCGCCTCACAAGTGGCCCGCGTCGTCGTCTACCCCGACCGCGCGCAGGTGACCCGCACGCAGGAAGCGCAGTGCGGGGCGCAGGCGGTGCGGGTGGAGTTCGCGGCGCTGCCGCCCTCGGCGGACCCGGGCTCCTTGCGCGCTTTCGCCAGCGAGGGCGGGGTCGAGTCGGTGGACGTCGTCGAGGAGCCGCGGGCCACGGCCTTCAGCGCCGAGGTGAACGACCTCGAGACGCAGCTTCGCCGCCTCGCGGCCCAGCAGCAGGCGCTGCGCGACGCGCGGGAGAAGGCGCAGGGCCTCGACCGGCTGGCGGGCAACCTCGAGACGGTGGCGTCCAACTTGATTTCGGGAGAGATGCCGCAGCAGCCGGATCCGAAGGCATGGCGGGCAGCCTTGGACCAGACCTTGAAGGCGCGCCTCGAGGCATCGCGGCAGCGCTCGGAGATCGGCGTCCGCGAGCGGGAGCTGCGCAGGCAGAGCGCCGATGCGCAGCGCAAGCTCTCCGGGCTGGGCGCCGCCCGCGCCAAAAGCGAGCGCCGCGCCGAGGTGCTGGTCTCCTGTCCGGCCGGCCGGACCGCGCGCGTCGAGCTCACTTATCTGGTGGGCGGCGCTTTCTGGCAGCCGGCCTACGAGGCCCGCGCCGACGACGGCAGCGTCGCGCTCTTGCTCTTCGCCACCGTCCGCCAGTCCACCGGCGAAAGCTGGGACGGCGCCTCGCTCGCGCTCTCGACCGCGCTGCCCGGGCAGGATGCGACGCCGCCGCAGATCGCGCCGCTGCGGGTCTTCGCGCAGGAGCGCGAGCCACCCAGGAAAATCCTGGTCCGCCGCGACGAGCAGCAGCGCCACGCCGAGGAGGGCAGGGCCGGCCAGACCGCCGCCGAGGGAATGCAGGCGGAGGAGCAGGGCCTCTCGGTGCAGCTGCAGGTCAAGGGACCCATCGAGGTGAGCGGCGACGGCACGCCCGCGCGCCTCTTCGTCGCCTCGACCAGGCTCGCCGCCGCCTTCGCCTGGAAGACGGGGCCGCAGAAAGTGCCCTTCGTCTTCCGGGTGGCCGAGCTCGTCAACAGCGCGCCTTTTCCGCTCCTGCCCGGCGAGCTGGATCTCTTCCGCGGCGGCGCCTACCTCGGGCGCGTTCCCCTCGAGCGGGTGGCCGAGGGCGCGCGCTTCCACTTGAGCTTCGGGCTGGAGGAGGGCGTGAAGGTCAAGCGGGTGGTGCTCGAGGAGATCGCCCGCGACGAAGGGATCTTCAAGAGCTCACGGCGCTACCGCTATGCCTACCGCTTCGAGGTGGAGAACCACCTGCCGCGCCCCGAGCAGATCGAGCTGCAGGAGCAGGTGCCCGTCTCCGAACTGACCGACGTCGAGGTGGCCCTCGAGGACCGGACCACGCCCGGCTACACCCGCAAGGTCGAGGACGGGATCATCACCTGGAAGCTGAACCTGGCCGCCGGGGAGAAGCGGGCGCTGCAGCTCGCCTTCCACGTCGACGTGCCGCAGGACTACGCCACCGGCTTCTGAACCAGCTCGCCGCGGTCTTCGACCACGCGGTTGCGGCCGCCCTGCTTGGCCTCGTAGAGGGCGGCGTCGGCGCGCTTGAAGAGCTCGCCGGGATCGAGGGTGCCGTCCTCCATTCCCGCGACGCCGACGCTGACGGTGACCGGCACCGGGCCGGCGTCGGTGGCGATGGGCGACTCGGCGATGCGCTGGCGGATGCGGTCGGCCAGCATCACCGAGGCGGCGTGGCGGGTGGTGCCGGGCAGCACGATGGCAAACTCCTCGCCGCCGTAGCGCCCGAGCACGTCGATGGAGCGGAGCGCCGCGCGGCAGCGGTCGGCCAGCGCGCGCAGCACCTGGTCGCCGACGGCATGGCCGTAACGGTCGTTGATGCTCTTGAAGTGATCGACGTCGAGCATCACCGCCGAGAGCGGCTGGCCGAAGCGCCGCGCCGACTCGAAGGCCATCCGCGCCAGGTCCATGAAGTGGCGCCGGTTGTAGGTGCCGGTCAAGCCGTCCAGCGTGGCCAGCTTCTGCACCTGCTCGAAGAGGCGGGCGTTCTCCACCGCCATCGCCGCCGGCTGCGTCAGCGAGAAGGCCAGCCGCGCCTCCGAGTCCGAGTAGGGCCGCATGCTCTCGAGGCAGACGACGCCGATCACCTGCCCGCGCTGGATGAGCGGCAGCGCCAGCATCTGCCGGCCTTCGCTCAGCGCCGGCTGCAGGGTGCGCGTGGCCTTGTCCACGTGCGCCGCGCTGGGGATGATCCGCCGCGCCTCCTCCATGCCGCGCGGCCCGCGGCTGACGATCACGTCCATGCCCTGGCGGGTCTTGATCAGCACCGCGGCCTCGTCGAAGCGCACGGCGCGGCCCAGGCTGTCGAGGAGCCGCTCCAGCACCTCGGCCAGCTCCAGCGTCTCGGAGAGGCTGAGGGTGAGCTTGAGGCCCTCGCGCTCGCGCAGGCCGCGGACCATGGTGTTGAAGGCCTCGGCCAATTCGCCCAGCTCGTCGTGGCTGTGGCTCTCGACGTGCGTCTCGAGCGCGCCGCCGGTGACCGCCAGCGCCGCCTCGCGCAGCCTTCCGATGGGCGCGGTCACGGTGCGCACCGCCGTGAACCCGAGCAGCACCGCGACCAGGAGGCCGAGCAGGAGCCAGATCAGCGACTCGCGCTGGAGCTGCCGCAGCGGCCGCAGCGCCTCGTCGGCGGGCTCCTGCACCACCGCCTTCCAGCCCAGCAGCGGCACGGTGGCGTTGGCGCCCAACAGATCCTCGTTCTGGATGCCCTTCACCAGCGGATGGTCCTTCATGCTCGCCTGGCGGAAGACCAGGTCGCGCTCCGAGTGGAGGATGACCTTGCCCTCGCCGTCGATGAGGAAGGCGGCGCCGCGCTCGCCGGGGCGGAAGCGCTCGAAGCTCTCCGCCAGGCCCCGCAGCGAGATCTCGACGGCCAGTACCCACTTCGCCGACCGCGGCGCCATCACGGTCACCGCCAGCACCAGGCGCGGGATGGGCCGCCCCTGCGCGTCGGGCAGCACGTAGACCGGACCGATGGCCCGCCCTGCCTGCAGCGCGCCGGCGAGCGGCACCTTGTTGGCGTAGGCGGTGAGGCCGACGTCGTCCACGGGCTCGTGCTCGGTGGCGAGCTCGCCCTGCAGGCGGCTGAAGTGGATGGCGCCGCCCACCTGGTCGGAGTTGGCGTCGAAGAGGCCGACCACGTCGGCGCCGCGCGTCTCCTTATAGATGAGCAGGAGCGCTTGCAACCGGGCCTCCGGGTCCAGGTCGCCAAGGCTGACCGTCGAGGCGGCCAGGGTGAGCGCGTCGAGCTTATCGACCAGCGTGCGATGAACTTCGGCGGCCAGCGCGCGGGCGTCCTGCGCGTAGATCTGGTCGAGCTGGTTGCGCATCGCCTCGCGGCCTTGCGGCACCGTATAGGCGGTGGCCAGCACCAGCGGAAAGGCGGTGGTGGCGGCGAGCAGCAGCGCGAGCTTGACGGGCAGTCGCAAGGAGATCCCCCAAGTTCAGCGTAGCATGAGGCCCAAAGCTTTCAGGCCTCAGGCTTCAGGCCTCAGCCCGTCGACAGCTTCGCTGCCGCGAGGGCCAGCGCCTCGTCGAGGCGGGCCGGGTCGCCGGCGCCCTGGGCGAAGTCGGGGCTGCCGCCCCCCTTGCCGGAGAGCAACGCCAGGGACTCCTTGAGCAGCGCGCCCATGGCCGGGCCCGCGCCTTTCGGACGGGCGAAGCAGAGGTGGCCGCGGCCGTCTTCGGTCGAGGCGATGAGCGCCGTTCCGCCCTCGGCCGAGATGGCCTGCGCCACCGCGCGGGCAAAGGCGGCGCCGCGCTCGAGGCGGGCCACCACCGGAGCTGCGCCGAACCTGGCTCGGAGCTGCGCGGCCTCCACTTTGGCCAGCTCGCCTTGCAGCGCCTCGAGCGACTTGCGCCGCGCCTGCGATTCCGCGGAGACGCGCGCGACCGACGCGGCCAGGTCGGCAGGGGCGCACTTGAGCGCGTCGGCAGCGGCAGCGACGGCGTCGCTGGCCTCGTGCAGCAGCTGGACGGCGCGGTTGCCGCAGACGAACTCGACGCGCGTTTTTCCGTTGGAGGCTCCGCCCCGCGGGCTGCTCCCGTCGCTGGGGGACGCCGCTCCTCCGCCCCAGCGCTGCGCGCGGAGGATGGCGACGCAGCCGAC
The DNA here is from genome assembly GCA_025350525.1 of Deltaproteobacteria bacterium. GTDB lineage: Bacteria > Myxococcota > Myxococcia > Myxococcales > 40CM-4-68-19 > 40CM-4-68-19. Next base: position 6,136 of record JANXXR010000038.1, on the reverse strand, counting down.
TTCGCCGGTGCGCGCAGGATGCGTTCCGCCGCAGGGCGAGGCGTCCACTCCTTCGACCAGCACCACCCGGTCGCCCTTGACCGGCTCCTTGCGCAGCGACAGGCGGGCGCGCTCCTCGCCGCTGAAGTCGCGGGCGACGACGGGCAGGTTGCGCCAGATGCTCTGGTTGGTCTCGCGCTCGGTCTTGCGCAGGTCCAGCTTGCCCAGGGCGGCGTCGAGGTCGATGGTGCAGGTCCGCTCGCCGAGGTGGAAGGAGACGGTGGGCGCTCCCGCCTTGTCGAAGGCCGCCGAGAGCAGGTGCTGTCCGTGGTGCTGCTGCATGTGATCGAAGCGGCGGTCCCAGTCGAGCTGCGCCTCCACCTCGCCGGCGATGGCTTTGTCGAGGAGGTGGAGCACCGCGCCGTCGTGATCCTGGGTGTCGAGCACCCGCGCGCCGCCCAGCGTCCCGCGGTCGCCGGGCTGGCCGCCGCCCTCGGGATAGAAGGCGGTCCGGTCGAGGACGGCTGCCGGCTTGCCGTTGTGCTCGCGCAGCTCCAGCACGCGCGCGTGGAAGGTCTGGAGATAGGGATCCGTCAGGTAGAGGCGCTCGGTCATGAGGGGCGCGAACTTAGCGCATCCGGGGCTCGCGCAGAGTCTCGAAGACAGCAGCATTTGAAGCGCACCACGGAGGCACGGAGTCACAGAGGGTTGGGTCCGAGCCCGCGCGCCGCCCCGGAGCAGGATCGTGCACCCACCCAAGAAAGACCTCCGTGCCCTGCGTGCCTCCGTGGTGCGCTTTCGCTTTTTGCTTTTGCTTCTAGCCGCGGCCAAGGCGGCGGGAGTGTCCGAGGCGGACCAGAGAGCGCCTGGCGGTGGGCTGGCCGATGGGGTCGGGGCAGACCGAGCGCAGCTTGCAAGCGCCGCATTCGTCCCCGTTCCAGATGGCCTCGAACATCGCCTTCACCCGATCCACCGTCTCGAAGTCCTCGGTGCAGAAGCCCAACTCGAAGTTGCGCCGCCCGTCCGCCTTCGCGCCCAGTCCGGCGCCGGTCAGGTTGGCGCTGCCCAGGTAGACCCAGGCGCCGTCCACCAGCACCGCCTTGAAGTGGACCCGCGGGCAGATCTTGAGGGCGAGCCCGCCGCGCACCAGCGACCGCCGCTTGTCGAAGCTGCGCCGGAACGGACGCGACGGCAGCTCGGCGTGGAGCAGCCGCAGCTCGACGCCGCGGGCCGAAAGCTCGCTGAAGAGCGCCGTCACCGAGGCGAACTTGCCGCCGCGCTCGATCTGCATGTCCTTGACGTTGGCGGTGGCGATGCACACCGACTCGCGCGCGTGGGCGAGCTTGTCGAGGATGACCTCGCGGTAGAGCGCGCGCCCCGACAAGAGCTCCGTCTCGATGGCGCGCATGCCCAAGGCATCGCACGCCTGCGCGGCCTCGCAAGTTATTGCGTGCAGGTCCCGCCGCTCTTGAGGATGCCCGAGGTCGAGACGGCGTTGCCGGTGTTGCGTGCGTTGAGCCGGTACGAGGGCCAGGCGGTGTCGGCGAGGCCGCGGTCGTCGGTGATTAGGGCGTAGACCAGCGACTGCCCGGTGGCGAGCCCGTTGGTGGCGCCGAAGAGGCGGCCCGAGCAGTCCATGGTCAGGGCGCGGTAGGTGGCGCCGTTGGGATCCGCGTACCAGAGCAGGGTGCCCGACCGATCGTACGCGTACGTCACCGCGGAGTCGCGGGGCAGATAGAGATGCTCATGGGCAAGCACTCCGTCCCAGCCGATGAGCGGAGCCCTCCCCGACCCGCCCAGGTTGAAGAGCGTGCTGCTCGCGCCGGTGCCGTTCGGGTTCGGGTCGAAGAGGTTGACCGCGCCGCCGGTGAGCGAGACGACGATCGACCCGTCGAGAGCGACGGCGCCGGCAGCGTTTGGCGCCACCGCCCGCGACCAGTTGACGCCCAGCGAGGTGTCGAGGCTGGTCAGCCCGTTGGTGACACCCGCGCGCCACCCGAAGATGCTGGTTCCGTCGGTGATCACTTCCTTGAAGACCGCGGCGTTGCCGCCCACCGTCCTGCTGCCGAGCGCGCCCAGAGCGCTGATGGAAAATCTCTCCACCTCGCTGTCGTCGCCGAAGAAGACGGCGGTGCCCAGCACGAAGGGAGCCGACGAGCTGTTCGAGTCGGCCACCGCCGGAGCAGTGGCATTGAGGAGGACACCCTGCGCGATCGAGTAGATCTTCGAGCTGGTCAGCGCGCCCGGCACGATCACCTGGTCCGTGGTCGGGGCGACGGTGGGCGAGACCACGGCCGGCCCGACGTTGAGCACGTCGCTCGTGAAGTAGTGCCAGGCTTCGGACCCGTTCGGATTGAGGGCGAAGACGCCGCCGTTCTGCGCCGCCACGTAGACCCGGGCGTTGCCTCCATCGCCGGCGCCGATCGCGGGCGTGCCGTCGACTGCGCCCAGCCCGACGCCGCCGCCGAAGGACCAGCGCACGCCGCCGTCGTCGGGCCGCATGGCCACTACGGTGTCGGTGCCGCCGTCGAGGGTGACGATGAGGTCGCCGTCGGGATGAATGCCGAGGCCGCTCACCGAGGCCGGCAGGTACATCTGCCAGAGCAGCCGCGTCGTCTGCGCGTCGTTGCTGCTCGCGCCCGTGTGCGCCGCGGCAACTCCGTTCGCTGACTTCGCCGCGTCGGTCGAGTCGATGACGATCTTCAGCTTGTCGGAGGGCGCCAAGATGTCGACCATCGGGTGCGTCTTCGTGAAGGTGTTGAAGGCGCCGTTGCCGGGCGCGTTGAGCGCGATGGGCACGTCGAAGGCGCACGAGGTCGCGCCCACCGTGCAGATCGACTGCGTCGAGCCGGCGCTGACGCCGCCGTCCACCTGGACGTAGTCGATGTGCAGGTTGGCGCTGGCGAGGCCGCTCACGTCGGTAAGCGTTCCCTTCACGTGCACGGTGTCGTTGTAGATGAACTGGGTGCCGTCCCAGCCGGTGCCGGCCACCGCGGCGGGATAGGTGACGCCGCCATCGTTCGGGTCGATGCCCTTGAAGATGCGCACGCTGGCGTCGGGCGCCGCGTCGTCGATGATGCGCGAGCCACCCGCGTCGGCGGTGTTGGCGAGGTTGTCGGTGGCCGAGACCTGGAAGTTGTAGGCCCCCTCGACGCCGGCCGGCGCGACGCTCGGATCCAGCCGGAAGACGAAGAGTCCGCCGTCGCGGCTCGACGGCTGCAGCGTGCCGTTGAGGAAGACGCCGCCATCCGGGATGCCGCTCGGGTCCGTGATCAGCGCCGAGACAGGGATGAGGACCGCGGTCCGCGCGTAGGCCGTGGCATCGGCGAAGATGGCGATGGTGGGTCCGTAGTCGAAGTAGACGGTCTGAACGCTGCTGGCCTGGTGCTCGAGCTTGCTCGCGCCGGACAAGGTGGCCGCGAGCGTGTCGTCGGCCTGGAGCGTGAAGCTGGTCGCGACCGTGCCATCCTGCGGCGGCGCCGGGTCTGGCAGCGTGAACGACCAGGTGTTGGTGCCGATCAATCTCGTCCCAGGGTGCAGGCATGCGGAGGTCTCGCCTGCGAGGCGCAAGCAGGTGGCGCCCACTCCCGCGAAATCGGTGAGCGTGGCCCGCACCAATACCGAGCCGCCCGCGGGGCCGCCGAAGAGCAGGTGGCCCGACGGTCCGGCGAGTGCGGCCGGCGAATACGAGATGGCGGTGATCGCCGGCGCGTCGCGGTCGGCCTGGATCACCTGTCTGGGATCTCCAGACACAGAAGCGAGGTTGCCGGCGTTGTCGCTGGCGGCGATCTGGTAGTGCACCGCTGCCGACGCGCCGGCGGCCACGATGGAGTCGTCGATGAGGACCGAGAAAGTGTAGACGCCGCCCGTGCCGGCAACGCCGGGGACGGCGGCGTGGCCGGCGATGAGCAGCGCCACCGTCGAGTCCCGCACGCCTGAGGTGGCGTCGGCGATCTGCGCGGTGACGACGGCGGTCTGGCCGGCGCCGTAGAACGCCGCCGTGCCGTCGGTCTGCAGCGTGATGACGGGCGCCGTCTGATCGACGGTGACGGAGACCGGCGCGCTGGTGGCGTTGCCGGCCGCCGCGGTGACGGTGGCGGTGAGGGAGGCGGGTCCGTCTGCGACGGAAGCGAGCGCGAGCGCGGCGGAGAAGCTGGACGGAGCGCTGGTCGAGGCCACGCCCGCCGCGAAAGCGACGAGGGTGGCGCCGCGCGAGAGATCGAAGCGGACCGCGGTCACGCCGCCGGGCGCGGTGGCGGTGGCGGCGGCCTGCAGGGTGCCCGAGACGAAGGCGTTGGCGGCGGGAGCGGTGATGGCGATGGCGGTGGTGCCGGCGGGCTGGCAGGAGCCGCTCACGCAGACGTGGGCCGTGTCGCAGGCAGGGGTGCAGGCGGTGTTCTGCTGCACCGTCACCGAGACCGCGGGACTGGTGGCCGCGCCCTGCGGAGTGGTGGCGACGGCGGTGAGGATGGCTGCACCCGGCGCGACGCCGGCGAGGGAGATCGCTGCGGTCCAGGTGGCCGTGCCCGAAGCGGTGCCGGCGCCCGACGCCAGGAGCGCGCCGCCGGTGGAGCGAAGGTCGAAGCGAAGCGCGCTGACGCCGCCTGTCGCGTGCGCGGTGGCGGTGGCCTGCAGCGTGCCGGTGACCACGGCGCCGTCCGCGGGGCTGGTGACTGCGACCTGCGCCGTGTCCACCGGATCGCAGGCGAGCGTGGTGGTGTTGCAGACGTGGGTGGCGTCGCAGGCCGGAAGGCAGGCGCCCGCCTTGGCCACGCACACGGCGGCGGCGGTGTCGCAGACCGAGCCCTGCGGGCACTGCGCGTCGGCGGTGCACGCGCCCAGGTTGGAGGTGCGGCAGGCCGCGAGCGCGGCCAACAAGAGGACGGAGGAGGTTGTGCGCATGATCATGATCAGAAGGCCCAGGTCAGAACGGCCCCGGCGGCGAGCAGCACGCCCGAGGCGATGAACAGCGCGTTGGCGCTGTGGGCAGCGGAGTTGCCCGAGTTGAGGGTGGCGACATCGCCGGTGCGGTAGGCGCCGCCGTTGGCGCGGAAGGAGGACTCGGCCTGGTTCAGGTCGGAGTGGCTCCTGACGCCGAAGTACGTTCCCGCCGCGGCAACCGCGACGCCGACTCCCATCGCCGCCAAGCCGACCGGGCGGTTCCAGTGCGCAGGCGCCGGAGAAGAAGTGATCGCGACGGCCTCTCGAGGCAGCGGCCGCGCGACGGGCGGCAGCTCGCCGGGGGCGAGGATGAGAGGCTCGCCGTCCACCAGGCGGACAACCAGCGCGGGCGCGCCCTCGCGCGCGACCGGCAGCGATCGCTGCGCGACCTTGGCGCCGGCGCGCGCGGTGAGCTGGTGGAGGCCCACCGCCACCTTGCGCTTTTCGCCCGACACAAGCGGCTTGCCGTCCAGCTCGAGGCGTACGCCCGCGGCCGATTCGACCGCGACCTCGCCGCTGCATCCCGCCGGCACCAGCAGCTTGCACAAAAGCGCCTCGGCAGAGGCAGCGAGCTGCTCGCTTCCCACCGCTTCCTGCGCGGCTTCCGACAGCGTCTTCTTGCCGCCGACGTCGAGGAGGCGCACCCGGAGCCCGCCTGCGGCGTACGTCGCCACCACCAGCTGATCCATCGCCTGGACCGCGGCCTGCCCAGAGAGGCAGGCGTCGTCGGCGCAAGGCTTCGCCGGACGCGCCAGCACGGGTCCCAGCCGCACGAGGGGCGCGGCCTTGACCACGCCCCGCAGGCCTTCTTCGACGCGGGCGGCGGTGGCGGCGTCGAGGCCGTCGGCCTTGAGGGAGACGCCGACGCTGCTGACCAGGATGGGCGGCGCCGAGGGGGCCTCGACGAGCGGCGGCAGCGCGAGCGGAGGCAGGGCGACGGCGGCGGTGGGCGGCGGCTTGGCGACGGCAGGCGGCCTCGAGGGCTCGGGCAGCGGCAGCGCCGGCAGCGCCGAGGGAGGCGCGGCCACGAAGGGCGCGCCGGGCTGGACGTCCAGCTGCTCGGTCGCGCCTTTCTTGCGGCGGGTCTTCTTCGCCTGCGTGCCCGGCGCTGTCTGCTTCTTCGAGTTCTTCTTCAGCCACGGCGCCTTCGGCGGCAAGAGCGGCGCCAGCTCGAGGGCGGGAGGGTCTTCCGCCCGGGAGGGCGCGGCCAGCGCGA
>JANXXR010000037.1 GCA_025350525.1 Deltaproteobacteria bacterium | reverse complement strand
GATGTCCTCGCGCAGATGGTGGCGGAAGTTCTCGAGGAGATAGCGCAGCGCCCGCGCCACCTCGCGGCGCGAGGCCAGGACATGCGCATGATACCGGTCGGCGAAAACGCCTCCGCGCCGCCGCGCCACGCGGTTGAGCGCGCGCGCCAGCCGGACCGAGAGCCCCTGCACTCCACGGGCGAGGCTCTGGGCGCCGCCGGCCTCGACCAGCAGATGCAGGTGGTTGCCCTGCACGGAGTAATGAATGACCCGCAGGCCGTGGCGCTCCTTCGCCTCGCGCAGCGCCTCGACGATGGCCCGATACCGGCGGTCGCCCCGCAGGTATCCGGCGGCGGGCAGCGTCCGCAGTGTGACGTGCACCGGGTGCCGCTGGGGAAACCGGGCGCGCTTCAGATGCGAGACTCCCGCTTTCGCGCCGATGGGCGGGCGGCCCGCGCCCTTGCGCTTTCCTCCCCAGGTCTTGAGCGGCAACGGAAGCTGCTTCATCCATCTTGATTTAGCATAGTTGTTTTTTCCGAGTCAACTGGGCATTCGCGCAGCTCGCTGGTTGCTCACCATGGGGGGGGCAAACCGGGTACATCCGGGACGGGCCCGGCCGCATCGGCATCATCGCGCTTGATCGGAGCAGACCGCATCCTCCACGCGCACGGACGCTCTACGCTCCACGAGTCAGCCACTCCCATCGCCGAGAATGGGCACGAGCACGCCGCAAAAGACCTCGCCCCTAAGCCCAATGCCCTAAGCCGTCACCCTCCGCCACGCCTCCAGGATCCCCTCCCGCGTGACCACCCCCGCGGGCCGCCCCTCCCCGTCGAGGACCAGCGCCTCCGAGACGCCGGCCTCGCCCAGACGGTGCACGGCGGCGCCGAGGTCGTCGTCGAGGAGGAGCGCCTGCGAGGCCTTGGTGAAGCTGCGCGCGGTCGAGGCGCGATCGACCGCGGGGTCGAGCAGCGCCCGCCGCGCCTCGCGCACCGAGAGGAGCCCGATGACGCCGCCCGCGTCCTCCACCGGAAAGGCGGCGTGGGCGGTGCTCCCCACCAGCTGCAGCAGGGCCTCGAAGGGCAGGTCGGCGGCGATGGGCGCGACCTTGTCGAGCGCCTGCGCCACCGAGAGGTCGCGCAGCGCCGGCGCTCCCCGCGAGAGGCGGATGCCGCGACGTCGCGCGCCGATGGTGTAGATCGATCCGCCCAGGACGCCCTGCACCAGCGCCGCCGCGGTGCCGCAGGCGACCAGGAGCGGCAGCACGATCTGGTAGCTGCCGGTCAGCTCGAACATCATCAGGACGCCGGTGAGCGGCGCAAGCGTCGCGCCCGCCACCACCGCGCCCATGCCGACCGCGGCGTAGGCGTCGGCGCCCGAAACGATGCCGGGCAGAGCCCGCTGCGCCAGGTGCCCGAAGGCGCCGCCCAGCATGGCGCCGAGGAAGACCGCCGGAAAGAAGCTGCCGCCCGGAGAGCCCGCGCCCAGCGTGGCCGAGGTGCCGGCGAGCTTGCAAAAGAGCGCCAGCACCAAGGTGCCGAAGGCGAGCTGTCCAGCCAGCGCGGCGTTCATGGTCTCGATGCCGGTGCCGAGGACGCGGGGCGCCAGGAGCCCGATGACGCCGACCGCGAAGCCGCCCGCCGCCGCCTTCAGCTCGGGGCGCAGCGGCAGCTGGTGGAACAAGGCCTCGGCGCCGTGCACCGCCTTGACGTAGGCCAGCGCGCAGAGGCCGGCGAGCAGGCCGAGCAGCAGGTAGACGGCGATCTCCGACGGATGCGTGAGCGACCAGGCGACCATGCGCAGCTCGGTGCCGCCGCCCAGGAGCGCGCGGGAGGTGGCGGTGGCCGTCACGCAGGCGAGCACCACCGGCGCGAAGGTCCGGACGTCGAAGTCGGAGAGGACGATCTCCAGCGCGAAGAGGGCACCGGCGAGCGGCGCCTGGAACGAGGCCGCGATGCCCGCGCCGGCGCCGGCGGCGAGGAGCAGCGAGGTCTCGCTGCGCGGCAGCGAGAGGAAGCGGCTCAAGGACGACGCCACCGCGCCGCCGAGATGGACCACCGGCCCTTCGCGGCCGGCGCTGCCGCCCGATCCGATCACCAGCCCCGCCGCCAGCGACTTCCAAACCGCCACCCGGCCGCGGATGGGCGAGCGCTCGTGGACCGCCTGGATCACCTCGACGACGCCGTGCCCTCCGCTCTCGGGGCTGAGATAGCGGACCACCAGCGCCGCCAGCACAGCGCCCACTGCCGGCCCGGCTACCCAGAGCCACTTCGGCGCCTGCAGCAAGAGCTCGAAGAACCCGCCCTCCCCTTCGTGGAAAGTCCCGTTGAAGGTCTTGAGCAGGACCAGCGGATAGTAGAGCGCGAGGCCCAGCGCGGCCGCCAGCGCCACCGCGCGCAGGCGCTTGGCCTCGAAGATGGGCAACCGCGCGCTCGCGCCCAGCCACGGAAGCGCCGCCGCGGCGAGAAGGATGAGCGCGGCCAGCGCGGCGAACTCGAGGTGCCAGTGCGCCGCGACCAGCCGCTCGAGGAAGTAGCGGCCCCACATCTGGCGCTCGGGGCCGAAGAGGGTGCCGAAGACCTCGGCGCCGCGGAAGAGGATCAGCTGCACGAAGCGGATGGAGGTGGCGAAGAGCCCCGCCGCCAGGCCTCCGTAGAGGCCGACCACGGCGGCGACGCTGGTGACGAGCACGCGCTCCCAGGGGAAGAACTTCGCCCTGCGGAAGGGGCCGCTCGCCCGCAGCCAGAGCGGCAGCGGCGCGGGCTGCCCGGCGTTGGGTGGATCCACCCCAGCCTTGTAAACGTTTGCAGCCGAACGATCCACCCGGCGTTGCGAAATGTTTCGCGCTCTTGACGGAAGAGCCGCCCGTCCGTTAGTTGCCACGGCAAATGTTGCAGGAACAAGAATACGTCGGCCTGCTGATCAGCGCCGCCCGCAGCGGGCTCAAGCAGGCGGTGCTTCGCCTGGCGCGACCGCTGCGCCTGACGCCGCCGCAGTTCTGGTTCCTCAACGCCGCGCGGGAGCTGCCCGGAGGGGCGCTCGGCGCCATCGCCCGCCGGCAGCGCATCGCCGCCCCCACCGCCTCCCGGCTGGCCGAAGGGCTTTTGCGGCGCGGGCTGGTCCACCTCGAGGCCGACCCGCGCGACCGGCGCGCGGTGCGGGTGGAGCTGACGGCGGCGGGAATGAAGCTCGCGCAACGGATCGCGCCCATCGCGGCTGGCGTGCGCCACGCCGTCGTGCGAGGGATGTCGCCCCGCGAAGAAGCGGCGCTGCGCAAGTCGCTGCGCCGGGTGGTCGCGAACCTCGAAGCGCTCACTGGAGAAGCAACATGATCTGGCTCGCCCTCCTGGCCGCCGCGCGCATCGTCACGCTGGAAGAAGCGCTCGCCAGCGCCCGGGAGCACCAGCCGCAGCTCCACGAAGCGCACGCGGCGTTCCAGGCCGCCGACGCCCGCGCGGGGCAGGCCCTGGCGCCGCTGTTGCCGCAGCTCAACGCCAGCGCCAGCTACTTGCGCACCACCGCCAACTCCATCTCGCGGCCCGGCAGCGCGGGGACCGCGAGCGCCTGCGTCCCCGACCCGACCCACAGCTGCTCGCCCTGGCAGACCTACAACTCCTGGTCGGATCAGATCGGCGTCAGCCAGCTCCTCTGGGATTTCGGCGGCGCGCCCTCGCGGCTCTCGGCGGCGCGGGCCAACGCGCAGGCGGCGCAGGACAGCGAGCGCGCGGCGCTGCTCACCGCCGAGCTCAACGTGCGGCAGGTGTACTTCGACGCCCGCGCCAACCGCGCGCTGGTGCAGGTGGCCCAGGAGTCGCTCGCCAACCTCGACCGGCACCTCGGACAGATCAAGGGCTTCGTCGGCGCCGGCGTCCGGCCGGAGATCGACCTCGTGCAGGCGCGCACCGACTCGGCCAACGCGCGGGTGCAGCTGATCAACGCGCAGAACGCCTGGGAGACCTCGCGGGTGCAGCTCAACTTCGCCATGGGCGTGCCGGGGAGCATCGACTATGACCTCGCCGACGAGCCGGTGCCGCCAATAGCCGGCGAGGACGACCCGGGCGACGCGCTCTACGCCGAGGCCGAGAAGGCGCGGCCCGAGCTCGCCTCGCTCGAGGAGCAGGTGCACGCGCAGCAGCTGACCATGCGCGCCTTCGAGGCGCAGTACCTGCCTTCGCTCTCGGGCAACCTCGGCTTCACCCAGGGCGGGCCCGCGCTCGACCGGCTGGGCTGGAATGCCAGCGCCGGGCTGACGTTGAGCTGGAACGTCTTCTCGGGAGGGCTGACGCATCAGCAAGTGCGCGAGGCGGAGGCCAACCTGGCCAACGTGGTGGCGCAGCTCGACCAGGTGCGGCAGCAGCTGCGGGTGGACGTGGACACGGCGCGGCTCGCGGTCAAGGCGGGGAAGGTCGCGACCACCGCCTCGCAGGAGGTGGTGGTCAACGCGCGGGAGCGGCTGCGGCTTGCCGAACAGCGCTACCTGGTGGGAGTGGGCAGCTCCATCGAGCTGGGCGATGCGCAGGTGACCGTGACGCAGGCGGCGGCGCAGGCAGTGCAGGCCGACGATCGACTCGCCGTGGCGCGCGCCCAGCTCCTGCGCGCGCTGGGGCGCAGGTGAGGGAGCCGGAATGAAAGACCGCAGGATTCTTTTGGTCGCCATCGCCGCCGTCTTGATCGGCGGCATCGCCTGGTTCGTGCACGCGCGCACCGTCCGGCAGGCGGCGGGCGCGGCCAAGGACCAGGCGCAGGCGGCCAACCGCCAGGTGCCGGTCATCGAGGCGGTGGTGCAGAAGCGCGACGTGCCCATCTTCCTCGACGGGCTCGGCAGCGTCACCGCCTTCAGGACGGTGACGGTGCGCTCGCAGGTGGACGGGCGGCTCGACCAGGTGCTCTTCCGCGAGGGCCAGCCGGTCCACAAAGGCGACGTGCTCGCCAAGATCGATCCGCGCCCGTTCCAGAACCAGCTGCACCAGGCCGAGGGCGCGCTCTCACGCGACGGCGCGCAGCTCAAGGCCGCGCAGCTCAACCTCGCCCGGTACAAGAACCTGGTCGAGCAGAAGCTGATCGCGCAGCAGCAGTCGGACGACCAGGCGGCGCTGGTGGGCCAGCTGGAGGGCGCGGTGCAGGTGGACCGCGCCACCATCGACGTGGCCAGGCTCAACCTCGACTACGCCACCATCCGCGCGCCCATCGACGGCGTCACCGGCGTCCGCATCGTCGATCCCGGCAACCTGGTCCGGGCGGCGGACACCACCGGCCTGGTGGTGCTGGCGCAGCTCGATCCCATCGCGGTGATCTTCAGCCTTCCCCAGGACGAGCTGCCGCGGGTGATGGGGCAGCTGGCGGCCGGGCAGCTGCCGGTGGAGGCGTGGAGCCGCGACGGCGGGCAGAAGCTGGCCACCGGGCAGCTGGCGCTGATCGACAACCAGATCAACGCCGCCACCGCGACGCTGCGGCTCAAGGCCGTCTTCCCCAACCCGCAGCGGCTGCTCTGGCCCAACCAGTTCGTCAAGGCGCGGCTGCTGCTCACCACCCGCAAGGACGCGCTGGTGGTGCCGGCCACCGTGCCGCAGCGCGGGCCGGAAGGGACCTTTGCCTACGTGATCGAGCAGGACCAGACGGTGCAGCCGCGGCCCATCGAGGTGGAGATCACCGAGGGCGACCTGGCGGTGATCGCGCGCGGGCTGACCGAGGGCGAGCACGTGGTGGCCGACGGGCAGAGCCAGCTGCGCGCCGGAGCCAAGGTGGCGCCGCGCGCGGCCGGCTCTGGCCAGCAGCGCCCGCTGCGCGAAGGCGATGGGCCCAAGGCGGATGCGCCGAAGAGACCACGATGAGGACGGTGGCGTGAGCATTTCCGAGCCCTTCATCCGGCGCCCCGTCGCCACCTCGCTGCTCACCGTCGGGCTCATGCTCGCGGGCATCGTCGGCTACCGGCAGCTGCCGGTCTCGGCGCTGCCACAGGTGGACTACCCCACCATCGTGGTCTCGACGCTGCTCCCCGGCGCCAGCGCGGAGACGATGGCCTCGGCGGTGACCACGCCGCTCGAGCG
>JANXXR010000035.1 GCA_025350525.1 Deltaproteobacteria bacterium | reverse complement strand
GGTCGCTGCAGTCCCCTTGCTTGCCGCCGCTCGCTCGCAGTACTTCGAGAGTATGGGGCTCCGACCTCTCGCGCTGTTCGGGCTGTTGCTCTCCGGCTGCAGCAATCATCCGAACGCCCAGGTGTCGCGCGCAGACGCCGGCTGTGACTGGGCACAATGGGGGCAGAACTGGGCGCACACGGGCATGTCCTGTGCTGTGGCACAGACTTTCGCGCGGCCGCTCGCGGTGGTGACTTTCGATCCGTTCGTCGGGCAGGAGGTTGCCGAAGCGGCGGGGAGCTCCGGCGTCCCGGAACTCCGCGTGCACTACGCATCGCCGCTGGTCGTGGGTGATGACGCATACATCGCGGTCAAGGGAGGAACCTACCTCAGCTGCTCACCGCCGGGTTCATCCACACCGAAGCCCTGCGGTATGGACGCCTGGGACAAGCAGGTCTGGACCGTGCAGCATCACTCCTGGGTCGGCAGCGACCTCGTCTTCCAGCGGTCTTATGCCAGCGACTGGAAGCCTGCCTACTGGCCCGCGTCCGGCGGATGGGAGCCCGTCTTCCAGCCAGCCGTTCACGATCAGGTGGTCTGGGTCCCCGGAGCAGCCGGCACGGTGATCCGCCTCGACCGACAGCTTGGCAATCCTCGCCTGGTCAATCCGTTTGCGCCGGTGATCAATCCGAACCGCTTCGTGACCGGCCCACTGGTGATCGACGCCGACGGCACCCTCCTTTACAACGTCAACGAGGTCGACCCCGTGCAGCCGCGCATCCTCGACGGCCACGGCTACCTCGTCCGGGTCCCACCCGACGGTGCGCCCTCCAGCGTCGCTTACCAGGACATCGTCGCGGGAGCGCCCAAGCCCAACGACCTCTGTCCGATGACCTATGAGCACGCAGGGATCAATGGGCCGTATCCCAAGTCCTTTCCCGCACCAGAAGGAAAGTGCGGCTCGCAACGGCCGGGCTTCAACAGCGGCCCGGCCGTCGGACCGGATGGCACCATCTTCGTGGTCAGCCGCGCCCACCTCGCCGAAAACGACGATTCACTCGTCGCGCTTCACCCGGACCTGACTCCGAAGTGGACCTTCCGCATGCGCGAGATTCTCAGCGACGGCTGCGGTGTGCTCGCCACCTGCAGCGATGGGGCAGCGATTGGCGTGGACCCGGATACCGGTCTCAAAGCCAGCATTCGGGTGTTCGACGAGGCGTCATCGGTGCCGGTGGCTTTGCCCGACGGCGCCGTCCTTTACGGCGGGTTGACGACCTACAACGGAGGACGCGGGCACCTGATCAAGGTTGGTGCCGACGGCAAGCTCCGGGCGACCTATGACTTTGGTTGGGACGTGACGCCGGCAGTCTGGACGCACGACGGGACCTACTCCATCCTGACCAAGGACAATCATTACTTCGCGCCCGACGGCGGTGTCGGTCCGCATGACCTGACCCAGCTGTCGCAGGATTTGAAAGTCGAGTGGAAGTTCACTGCGACGGAGACCCGCAGCTGCGCTTCCCAGGCCGACGGCGGACTGAACTGCATTGCCGACCATCCAGCGGGCTTCGAGTGGTGCGTGAACGCGCCGGCCGTCGGCCGCGACGGCACCCTGTACGCGAACAGCGAGGACGGCCGGATCTACGCCATCCACCAGGGCGGCATCCTTCGCGAGCAGCGGTTCCTCGTCGAGTCGCTGAACGCCGCGTACACGCCCATCGTGGTCGACGCGAAGGGGCGCGTGTACTCGCTCAACGGGGGTGTCATGACCGTGGTCGGCGAGTAAAGCAGTCCTGGCTTTTCCACCCGCGTCAGAGGTCCCCGCGCCGATCGTTCCAGCCTGCCGCTGCGGTGCAAGACCCGGCGCGCGCGCATTCGCTATCGCCATGCCCAGAACCTTTTTCAAGGAGCGCCGGCATGGCATTGAAAGGCAGCGCGTTCGGGTGGGCTCTGGCCTTCACCTGCGCAGGCATTGTTTCCCAGGCTGCGCGAGCGCAGGAATCAGCCGCGCCTCTCCCCGCAGCGTCCGCGCCCCTTCCCGACGCGGGCGCAGCTCCGGCGCGGCAGACGGCCGGCGAAGAGATCGTCGTCACCGGCTCGCGCGTGCGCCGCAAGGATCTGACCACGCCCGCCCCGGTCACGGTCATCAGCAAGGAGCAGATCAGCGCCAGCGGCATCGCCTCGCTGGGCGACTTCCTCCAGCAGATGCCCGAGCAGGGCGCCGGCACCAACACCAACGTCAACAATGGCGGCGACGGCGAGACCCAGATCAGCCTGCGCAGCCTGGGGGCGCAGCGCACCCTGGTGCTGGTCGACGGCAAGCGCTGGGTCAACGGCGGCAGCGGCCCCGGCTATGGCGGCGTCTCCGGCACCGCGGTCGATCTGAACTCGATTCCGACCGGCGCCATCGAACGCGTCGAGGTCCTCAAGGACGGCGCCTCCGCCCTCTATGGATCCGACGCCATCGGCGGCGTGGTCAACATCATCACCCGCCGCCGCGTTAACGGCGCGGCGCTGAGCGTCTATGCGGGCACCTCGCCGCACGCCGATGGCCAGCAATACGACCTCAACCTCACCGCCGGCGCCTCGGGCGAGAAGGGCAGCTTCATGTTCTCGGCCGGCTACTTCGACCAGAAGCCGCTCTTCGCGGCCAAGCGCGACTGGGCCGCCAACGCGGTCGCCTACGACTTCCCCACCGGGGGTGTTTCGCCCGGCGGCAGCGGCAGCATTCCGCAGGGGCGGGTCCGGGTCGACCCGTCCGCCTGCCCGACGCAGCTGTGCAACGACCTGGCGGCGAAGTTCGGCCCCGGAAAGAAGTACTTCCTCCCCGACATTAAGAGCTCCGCCAGCGTCGACGGCTGGCGCCTCTACGACAGCTCGAAGGACCTCTACAATTACCAGGCGGTGAATTACCTGATTACCCCGAGCACGCGCATCTCGCTCTTCTCCAATGGCGAATACCACCTCTCCGACAACGTTCGCGTCTATGCGCAGGGCTCCTTCGTCAATCGCCAGTCGAGTTATCTCCTCGCCGCTGAGCCGCTCACCACCGGCGGGTTCGGCGTCGTCATCGCCAAGGAGAACCAATACAATCCTTTTGGCGTCGACCTGCCCGATGCGCGCCGTCGCCTGGTGGAGACGGGCGGGCGAAGCAACGGCTTCGATCTCGACACCATCCGCGCCGTCGCCGGCCTCGACGGCTCGCTGCCCGAGTCGTTCGGTCCGCTGCACGGCATGTTCTGGGACGTTGCCTTCAACTTCGGCCGCAACGCCGGCGTCACCCGCACCAACGGCTCGCTCAATACCCAGCTCACCGGCAACGGGCTCGGCCCCAGCTACCAGGACGCCACCGGCTGGCATTGCGGCACCGCGGCCAGCGGGCCCGTCGCCGGATGCACGCCGGTCAACCTCTTCGGCGGGCCGGGAACCATCACGCCCGCCATGCTCTCCGCCCTGGGGGGATATGAGGGCATCAATCGCGGCTTCAATCAATTGACCCAGGTGCAGGCCAACGTCAGCGAAGAGCTCTTCCGGATCTTCGCCGAGCGGCCGGCGGGGTTCGCGGCGGGCTATGAATATCGCGGCGAATACGGCGGATATACGCCCAATTCCATCGCCCAGCAGTTCCTCGACAGCGATTTCAATGGGGCCCCGACCCAGGGTTCCTATCACGTCAATGAAGCTTATGCGGAGCTGGACCTGCCCATCGTCAGCGGAGTGGCCGGCGCCGACGACCTCGAGGTGCAGCTGGCCGCGCGCGTCTTCGACTATTCCACCTTCGGCACCGACTCGACCTACAAGCTGGGCGCGCGCTGGCGTCCGGTGCGGGACGTGACGCTGCGCGGAACCTTCTCCACCGGCTTCCGCGCGCCGGCCATCACCGACCTCTATGGCGGCGCCGGTCCCTCGTTCCAGTCGGCGAGCGACCCCTGCGGCGCCATTCCAGCGGGCAATGCGGCCCTCAAGGCGCAATGCACGGCCGGCCCTGGCGGCGCGGGAGCAGTCAACAACGGCGACCAGAGCGTCCAGCTCGCCACCACCGTCGGCGGCAGCCGCTCGCTCAAGCCGGAGACGGCGAGGATCGGCACCTTCGGGGTGGTGCTCGAGCCCAGCATGCTGCCGCGCTTCTCCTTGACCGCCGACTACTGGAACGTGACCATCAATGACAACCTCGGCTTCAATACCGCGCCGGTGATTCTGGCTGGTTGCTATCCCGCCTCGACGGCTTCGGCGGCGCCGGTGAGCCAGGCCTATTGCAATCTTATCCAGCGCAGCCCGCTCACCGGCCAGATCTCCAACATCAACGACTTCGAGGCCAACGTCGGCAAGACCTGGACG
The DNA here is from genome assembly GCA_025350525.1 of Deltaproteobacteria bacterium. GTDB lineage: Bacteria > Myxococcota > Myxococcia > Myxococcales > 40CM-4-68-19 > 40CM-4-68-19. The sequence continues at coordinate 2,909 of JANXXR010000035.1, read as the reverse complement.
AGCGGAATTGACCTGGCGGCGCGCTATACGGTGCCGCTGGAGGAGGCCGGCCGGGTGGGCCTGCTCCTCGACGGAACCTACCTGCTCAAGTACGACTATTCGACGGGCACCGGCGCCGGCGAGACCGTCTATCACGCGGCGGGCAACTATGACCTTGGCTCGGGGTCCGGCATCGGCGGCCTCACGCCGCGGGTCAAGTTCAACCTCGGCGTGAACTATACGCTGGCGGGCTTCAGCGCCGGCGCACGCGGACGCTATATCGGCGGCTTTACCGAATGCGCCGACGCCATCGGCGGCAGCAACGGCACGCCGGGCGGCGGCCCCGGATTCTGCACCAACCCTGCCCTCGATGGATCGGGGAAGCCCTATCCGTCGCGGGAGGTGAGCTCGAGCTTCACCTTCGATCTCTTTGCCAATTACCTGCTGAAGTCGGCCTTTGGTTCCACCACTTTTGCCTTCGGCGTGCGCAACGTCGCCGACCGGGCGCCGCCCAAGGTCTACAACAGCTTCCTCACCTATGCGGATCCGGCCTACGACTTCGCCGGAAGGTTCGTCTACGGGCGGGTCACGCAGCAGTTCTAGGAGGAGCGGCCGGCCGCCCGCGCGCGCCAGGCGGCCGGCGTGGTCCCCATCAGGCGCTTGAAGACGCGGGTCAGGTGGCTCTGGTCGGAGAAGCCGGTGCGGGCGGCGATGTCGGCGATGGAGTCGCCGGTGGAGCTGAGAAGCTCTGCCGCCTTGGCCACGCGCAGGCCGCGCAGGTAGGTGCCGGGGCTGGCGTGCAGGTGCGTATGGAAGGCGCGCAAGAGCCGGCTGCGCTCGACGCCCGCCAGCCGGGCCAGCTCCGAGAGAAGCAGCGGCCGCTCGCAGGCGTCGTGCATCAGGTCGCGCACCCGCAGGAGCCAGGCGGGCGCGACCCGCTCCTGCCGTTGCCGCCGCTCGAGGCGCCCCAGGGTCACCACCAGGTCGAGCGCGATGCTGGCGCAGGCGAGGGCGGAGGCCGAGTCCGGCGATTCGATCTCGGCAGCGGCGCGACGGGCCAACTCGTGCAGGCGGAGATCGCGGCGGGCGCCGGGCCGCTGCAGGAACTGCGCGATCGATTCGTGCATCCAGGCCGCGTCGGCGGCGAACTCGACCACCAGGATGCGGGTGGGCTCGGCGAAGAACCGGTTCTCGTGCGGCTCGCCCGCCGGCGTGGTGATGCCGGTGCCCGGCTCGACGTGGATGTCGGCGGCGCCCATGCGCGCGTCGTAGCCGCCGCGCAGGATCACCGAGACGCTGCCCATCTCGTGCGAGTGGCGCGGCAGCCGCAGCCCGGGCGCGAACGAGGCGGTGGCGAAGGTGAGCCCGTCGGCCTGCAGGCGCGCCTCCTGCAGCGAGCTGAGCGGCAGGTGCATGCGGGGGCTACGGCCGGCGAGGGGCATTGTTTCAGCTCGCGAGGCGGCGGGTGCCGTCAGCGAGGGCCTCCCCCATGCCGCTGGTAGTCGATGGTCATGGCCGGCACGAACGCGTGGCCTCTATCTTCGCTGCGTTCCCACGACCAGTGTAGCTTGTCCCGGGAGATGTCGCTGAAGACCATGCGCATGACGATGGTCTTGCCGTTCTCCTGCCGCGGCTCGCCCCGCAGCTCCAGCTGCTTTCCGTCCCAGCCGCCGATGAAGGCGAGGAAGCTCCCCGAATCGTCGACCCAGGTCTGCCGCCATTTGCCGTTCTGGAAGGCGGAGACGCTGTGACCCTGCCAGAAGCCTCCGGGGCCGTCGGCGCGGAAGTGCTCCTCGATGACGCAGCCGGCGTAGGTCGAGTCGATCTGGTTCGTGCCCTTGGCCTCGGCCCATGGTTGGCCCGGCGCGGGGGGAGCGCGCACCACCAGGTCCCAGCTGCCGACCCAGAAGTCGAAGTCGCGGTTGGCGCAGGCGGGAGCGCGCGGCTGGCGGGTGTAGACGCCCTCCCAGGCGTGCCAGCTGTTGCCGCCGTCTCTGGACTGTTCGATCACCTGCCGCACGCGTCCGTCCGGAAGTGGCGTCAGGGTGGTGCGGTCGAGGAGGGTGCCGCCTCCGGGCCGCGGCAGCTCTCCGGCGAAGCGCACCGCGCCGGCCGCTGCGCCTGGCTGCTCGACCTTCTCCTTCCACTCGCCCGCGCTGGTGATCCAGACCTGCTTCCAGCGCGCGGCGGCGCGGTCGTAGAAGAAGAGGCTCCTGCCGGTGCTGCCGTCCTTGTCGTGCCAGCTCTCCTCGACGCCAGCCGTCGGCGGCGGGGGAGACGAGGTTGCGGCCCTCGTTCTTGCCGGCCGGGCTGCTGACTTCCCAGTCGCCGAGCCAGAAGTCGAGGCGGCGGTATTCGGGGCCGGTGCAATCGTGGACCGGGGAGAAATGGGCGGCGAGCAGGAGGATGGCGATCATGCGGCCATGTTAGTGGACCCGCTGAACCGGGGCTTGAACGAAAGGCGCAGTCTTGAACGAAGCGAGCGGTCCCATTCCCGCAAGGCGGAGGGCGCCAGGAGTAGCGCCTGAGTATCCTTCGGGCCTTGAGCTCTGCAGCCGCCCTCCCGCCGTGGTTGCGCGAGCCGCGCGGGCCGGTATTCCGCGGCGAGAGGGTGACCATCGGCCGCTTCCGGCGCCACCCGAGCGAGCCCGACTTCAGCCACGCCGGGCTCATCGACACCGAGCACGTGGTCTTCCCGCGGCTGCCGGTCCGCATCGCGCAGGCCGGCCGGCGGACGGTGGTGGCGGACTCCACCGTGGCGATGCTCTACAACCGCGGGCAGGAGTACCGCCGCTCGCCCATCTCGCCCGACGGCGATCGCGGCGACTGGTTCGCCTTCCGCGCCGCCGAGGTGCGCGAGGCGCTGGGCGGAGGGCAGTTTCACGAGCCCTGCGTCCCCGCGCCGATGGCGGTGGTGCTGCAGGCGCGCG